>NZ_JAAHHM010000087.1:0-29053 GCF_010692445.1 Moorena sp. SIO3E8
TTTCCCTGCTGACACTCCCAACACTTGCACTGATTAATGTTTTGCCTCCCCATATGAGTACTCCGATTCTGATATTAGACTCCCTTGTCTAATTCTAAAACCATGAAGTTGTTTTTTAACAAGCCCTAAGCGCTGCCTCCCCTGTTCCGAAGCTGCATCGCTTTCTTATCCCCCACACCCCACACCCGGTCAACCCACACCCCACACCTCACCTCTTTGTTAAAAACCTACCCCTGTGAGCCTTACTTCTCCCCCTCTCCCGATCAGTTTTAATGATTAGTATTTAAGGATCGATGATATTACGACCAGATAGGAAGTATGATGCTTTTTAAGCTGGAAAATCTGTGAGGGGTATTACCCCTAGGGTAATTGACAAATCTGATTATATTATTACGGATCACAAAGCTTCTCTAGGAGCTGAGACATAGCTGTTCTTGTGAATTTTGTTTAAAGTTTCTAATAAGATTAGATGAAGATTCTGTAAAGTACTTGTGGAACTATTGATAATTACTAAACAGATTATATGAATAATTAGTTTAGTGAAAATGTTATGAAAACTTGACAACTCTATCTGGCTGGTTAACTTCAATAATATTTTATTAAATTTTATTGAAGTTTTGGTGAAAACCGTGAATTTATCGTAAAAAAAACTTGACAGCGTCAATTTACTTCACATAGGATGATTCCGGAGATTGTCCATGGGTTCACTGCTAAGGAATATGTAGAAAAGCAAATATGTAAATTAAGAAATATGTAAAGATATTGAGTTTTTAGGAAAAAAAACTCATAATTAATTTCACAAGCTTTTCATAAAGTTACCTAAAAAAGGGCGATCAGCCTCCCGGAGCAAGGGTGACCATCAAATTATTACTTATTACCTGGATTAGCTGGGATTGCTTAGGTGGCATCAAACGCCAAACACTTGTCGGATGCCACAGTACTCCTAAGTCAACTCCTAAGTCAACCCCAGGGAACACTACTGGCACTATCACTAGGGAAAAAGGGAGATCAGAGTCGATGTGACCTACCCAGAGTACTGTTTGAACAATCAGGACTTGTGCCAATCAAATGGGGTCAAAGACTCAAGCTAACCATGGCGCTAGTCAAGATATAGCAAAACTCACTAACGAAGGGGTTCTAGCTAATGCATCAGAAAACGGTCGGTTTAGAAAAATTAGGGCAACCACCAGATTCCCTTGGCCAATACCCGACCCATAAATCTTCCGAGGTTATTGAACACCTAATCGCGAACTGGTTGGATAAGACACTAGTAAATACACTATTACCTGAATTTAGTCAATCCTTCCAAATTCATAACTTTGATCTAGGTGATGAAATTATACCCTATCCTAGACGGGATTTAAGCCAAGATTCTGTTCAAAATGAACCAAATAAGTATTTTTACGTCGTCTGTGGCGGGCGGGTGCGACTGCTAAGCTTTGATAAAGAAAAACAGCGGGACGTATCCGTACAGGTTCTTGAAGAGGGGGCAACCTTTGGGGCTGAGGAACTGTTGTGTAACCTATCTTATCCTTACCAAGCGATCGCAGCGAGTTCAGGACAGATTGCTCGGATCTCCTTAGCTGAACTGCAACCTTGGTTAGAACAGCTACCGGAATGGCTCGAACACCTACGGCAACAAGCTCAGCACCGGCAACGCTTGATTTTCTTCAAGACCTTGACAGAATTGCGATCGCTTGACAGCATCAGCCTACAGCAATTGTTGCCCTACCTAGTAGAGACAAGGATTTCCGCTGGGGAGTCCTTAGTTGAATCTGGCCAACTCGGTCGTTACTGGCTACGTAGTGGTCAGATTGAAAGGGGCCCAGTTCAAGAGAATTGCCCACTAACCATTGCAAGGGGCGAAAGTTGGGGCTATCCTCAGCCAGTGCCGGAAGATTGGATTGCCCAAAGCGATTTATGGGTAACCCATCTACCAAAGGAACATTGGGAAACTGCCCAACTCCTGGCACCAGTGCTGGCAAGGTTGAGTCCACAGACGGGTCAAAGCTCTGAAAATGGACACCAGAAATCAGACGCCACTAGCACCATACTTCACCAAGTCCGTACTCAGTCCGGTCACAGAGTACCGCTAATTCCATCCAACCTCCCTACCAATGGAAATGCTGAAACAGAAAGTAACTCGACCCAGGCTGAGTCTGAACTGATCCCATTTCCCGTACCGACGAAGCGGCATTTTCTTCAGGGGTTGTGGCAACGCTATCCCTTAATTGAACAGCAATCGTCTTCCGATTGTGGCGCTGCTTGCTTGGCAATGATTGGACGCTACTGGGGCAAACGATTTAGTTTGAATTCCCTACGGAATCTGGCTGGGGTGGGGCGTGCTGGGTCATCCCTGAAAGGGTTAGCCAGAGCATCAGAAACCTTGGGATTTCAAGCTACTCCAGTCAGAGCGTCTTTAGCTCGCCTAGCGGATCGGAGTAACCCTTGGATTGCTCACTGGCAAGGTGATCATTATATAGTTGTATATTGGGTCAAAGGGGAGAAGGTACTTGTTGCGGATCCAGCTGTAGGAAAGCGGACGCTTTCTCGACAACAATTTCTAGAGGGTTGGACAGGATATGCGCTGCTGTTGAATCCCACTCCCCAGCTAGCAGGGACTCCTAATCAAAAGATTTCTCTGAATCGCTTTTGGGGATTGCTATGGCCCCATCGCACAGTCCTGTTGCAAATTATCCTAGCTTCCCTACTGCTCCAGGTTTTTGGTCTGATTACCCCCCTGTTTACCCAAATCATTTTGGATCAGGTGGTGGTTAACAAAAGTGTTGTTACCCTCAATGTGTTTGCCATTGGTCTAGTCATCTTTGGCCTTTGGAGCATAGGCTTGAGTGTCACCAGACGCTACCTGCTGGATTACTTTTCCAATCGACTCAGTCTTACCTTTGTCAGTGGCTTTATTAAGCATACCCTCACACTACCCCTGAAGTTTTTTGAATCCCGCCAGGTGGGGGACATCCTAACCCGAGTCCAGGAAACTGGGAAAATTCAGGCGTTCCTCACTCAGCAAGCTATTGCCACTTGGCTGGATGTGGTAATGATGTTTGTCTATGTGGGGCTGATGCTCTACTACAACTGGCACCTAACCTTGCTGGTGCTGGCAACGATTGTACCGATTGCGATTTTGACCATACTTGCCAGTCCATTTCTACGCCAAGTGTCCAGGGAAATCTTTAAAGAAGCAGCAGCACAAAACTCCCTGTTAGTAGAAATGATGTCGGGAGTAGCAACTGTCAAAGCAGCAGCCTCTGAACAAGAGGTGCGCTGGCGCTGGGAAGACCGCCTCACGGGTCAGTTGAATATGGTATTCAAAGGACAGAACTTGGCCAACGGCTTAGGGTCAGTCAGTGGCTTGATTAATAACCTCAGCGGCACGGCTTTACTGTGGTTCGGGGCTAGTCTGGTAATTCAGGAACAGCTCACAATTGGTCAGTTTGTGGCATTTAATATGCTCATTGGTCGGGTGATTAGCCCGATTTTGTCTTTGGTGGGACTTTGGGATGAATTCCAAGAAATCTTGGTATCGGTGGAACGGCTCGATGATGTCTTGACCACCCAGCCAGAAGAGAATACCCAAAAACCCCTGATGCCATTGCCTGCGATCGCGGGGCATGTCCAGTTTGACAATGTCAGCTTTCGCTATAGTGAGGATGATGAACAATACACCCTTCAAAACATTTCCTTCGAGGTTGCCCCTGGAAAGACCATAGCCATTGTCGGACGCAGTGGCTCGGGCAAAAGTACCTTGGTAAAGCTGCTCCAAGGACTCTATCACCCAACTACAGGCCGTATTTTGATTGATAGCCACGACATCCGACATGTTTCTCCCCAGTCTTTGCGCTCTCAATTAGGTGTGGTACCTCAAGAATGCTTTTTGTTTTCAGGGACGATCTTAGAGAACATCAGCTTATACAAACCCGAGTATAGTCTCGAACAAGGGGTAGAAGTGGCCAAATTGGCTGAAGCTCATGTGTTTATTCAAAACCTGCCCCTGGGATACAACACCAAGGTTGGGGAGCGAGGGTCTAACCTGTCTGGGGGACAACGGCAACGGATTGCGATCGCCCGAGCCTTGCTGGGTAACCCCAAGATTATGATTCTCGATGAAGCGACTAGCTCCCTAGATACAGAATCCGAGCGACGTTTTCAACAAAATTTAGCTCGCATTAGTCGCGATCGCACTACCTTCATCATTGCCCACCGTCTTTCTACGGTGCGCAATGCTGACTCTATACTGGTCCTCGACCAAGGTCTGATCGCAGAGCGCGGTACCCACTCCGAACTCATGGCTGAGAAAGGTCTGTACTACCACCTAGCCCAGCAGCAGCTAGATCTTTAAGCCTGGCATTCTATGAAAGTTTGTAAATGTTTTTCGTAAAAAATCGCTCTCGGGGTGATTAAGTATATCCCCCACTGTGTTCAACATTGACTTTCGCCAATGTTCGTGTTCTCAGTTCAAATCAATAGACACAACACTACCAGTGATTATCGGTGAACTATCATGAACAAACCAGAAGCATCTACCCCGTCTAGAGAGGGACTCCCTAAGGGAGAAACCCCTCACCCTAATCTAACCTCAGCTGAGATTAGATCGATCTATGGAGGGACAGCGGTATCAGCACCACTAGTCCGACCATCACCTAATCATGTCCCAAATCCGGTCACAGCAACATCATCACTAGGAGCTACCAACACTGAAAACTGGTCAACAGCCCTACAAAATCTACTAGATCAGCCACCATCGGTACTGCCCCAGAGACTGCTTTTGGGCGGATTTGCCTTCTGTATGCTCTGTGGGGTTTGGGCAACCTTTGGGCAAATTGACGAAGTGGGTAAAGCGACAGGCAAGTTAGTGCCAAAAGGAGAAGTGTATAAAATTCACCCGATCGAATCCGGCAAAGTGGCCAAGATTGCAGTCAAAGAAGGGGAATCGGTTACCGCTGGGCAAGTCTTGGTGGAACTGGATACAAAACTTGGTGCTACTGAAGTAGAGCGTTTGGAGCAACTGATCAATGCTGACCAAATCAAATTAATTCAGATGCAAGGGCTGATTGAAAACATCCGCCAAGAAGCCCAAACCCGTCAGCAAATTGCCAAAGCGGACATTGACGGACAACAGGCAGCTATCGATCAGGCACAGACTAAAGTAACTGCCTTACGAGAACAACTGATCCAACATCAGCAGGCAAAAGTCGCCAGTCAGGACAGACTAGAACGGCTAAAACAGCTCAAGGCTACTACCCAAGCACTGCTCCAGCAACGACAGGATGATGCCTTTGCCCTTAAGGAACGCCTCGATAATCTCAAACCCCTGTTAGCATCAGGGGCAATCTCAAAAGAACAAGTATTTCAAGCAGAACATAGCCTACGAGCGAGTCAGCGGGTGATTACCCAAACCCAACTGCAAGAAGCAGCCAGTAACCAAGACCAGATTTATCAAGCCCAGCAGAGTATACGCGATCGCAATAGCGCCATCACCCTCACTCAGAGCGATCTCAACCAGACCTTAGCAGAAATCCAACGACTTCAAGCAGGTCTAACTCAGAAGCAAGCAGAAGTCCATCGGACTCAGCTCGAGACCAAGCAGAAACTTCAGCAGTTGGAGATCGAACTGACTCAACTAAATGCCAAAATTGCTGAAAACCGCAATCTGCTAACTAGTGCGAAAGCCAGGCTCAAACAAAAGTTTCTCTATGCACCGGTAGATGGAGTAGTTTCCTCCCTCAACGTTGCCAATATTGGTGAAGTCTTTCAATCCGGTCAAACCATTGCCGAAGTAGCGCCCCAAGATGCGCCCCTGGTGTTATCAGCCAGTTTACCTAATCAGGAGGCAGGCTTTATCAAACAAGGAATGCCGGTGCAAATCAAGCTTGATGCCTATCCCTATCAGGAATACGGCATCATCAAAGGGAAAGTCACTTCCCTTTCTGCTGATGCCAAAACTGATCAACAACTTGGTTCAGTTTATGAGGTAGAAGTTTCCCTAAACCGTGACTACGTTAAAGAGGACGATCAAATGATCCGATTCAAAGCTGGTCAGACAGCCAAAGCTGACATCATTATCCGCCGCCGTCGGATTGTGGATTTTTTGTTAGATCCGATCCGACAGCTGCAAAAAGGTGGTGTCAATCTATAGCAGGACTAACGCTATTTAGCCATCGACATACTACTGCCTGTAGGGTAATGGGGGTGGTTCTAAATCCAGGTCGATTAACCCTGGTGGCACAACCAGTCAGGGAAGAGGAGTACAAGGGAGGGAAATGGATTGACTGACAAGTCGTGGGCTTTGCCCAGTCAGGGAAATTTATGGTCAGAGCTAGCATTGAGTACGGTCATGGAAAAGCTGTGTGAATTCCCTGTGGGTAAAGGATTTCACAGTCTTTTCACAAAATCTGATCAAAATTTTCACGAAATCTGATCAAAATTTTCATAAAGCTTTGTTCAAAATAGTCTTTACTGAGAGTATTTGAAGTGTTTGAGATTTGTCAGTCAACTAGAAGGGGGGAATAATCTGGTGTTCTCCAAAATGGGGATGATTGATGGAAATTTAGAAGAAGATAATCCTGAGCTATCAATCGTTATTGATTGGTAAAAAAGAACAGGTTGTGAGATTATTCGAGATCAACCGATCAGCCAAACACACCATCTGCGGAGGTTTTACAACTCAAATCAGATTCTTAGATCAGTACTCTAACTCTTCGGTTAATTGACCAATCAGAATCACTCACGATTCAAACTACAGGTAGAGTTCAAGCGTAAATCCTGCAAATCCAATTTGTTGACCTTCAGATCACAGAGAAATAATCATGAGTTACTCCATGCTTCGTCGTTCTAATCGCCCACTGGGCAAAACCCTAGATCCTGAAAAGATTAGTTTGATTGAAGAAGCAATTCGCGATCGCAAGTATTCCTGGGCTTGTGTTTTGATGCTGCGTTATTTGGGTCTTAACCCCATAGAATACATACCGTCACGAACCTACTGCCGATTGCGACGGGATAACGAGAAAATGGACTCACTCAATCAAGCTACAACCGACACTTTAAAGCAGGATAGGCAAGATGCTCACAAGTGCTTAAGGAACATTAAAGATCTCGATTATGCAGAGCCCCTTGACAGGAGAAGCCAACTAGTTCAAGGGGGCTCTCAAGAACAGTGGTTTAACAACAAATTGCAAAAATTCTACTCAACTTGCAAAAATTCTACTCAACTACTAGGAATGTAAGGTTTTTCTAGTGACTGGTAACCTCACCATTAAGGTGAGGGACTGATAGCTCAATGCTGACAGTCCCCCAATCCCTGAATTTATTTGGTTTTTCTTAATTTTTTGATACTGCATAAATTGCCTTAATACTCCCAAGTTAGTTTTCCATAACTTGGGCATTTTTCATAACAATTTGTAACGTTAAACTATCCCTAAAACTTTACCGCCAAATTGGCGTGACAAGTGAGACAAATTAAAGTAAGAGCGGTAGGATGAAAGTAACAACAACCAAGGGGTTGTTAGTTACCTACCTAACTGAATCAAGTGTCGAGCTAAAGTTTCCGCCAAATTGGCGTGACAAGTGAGACAAATTAAAGTAAGAGCGGTAGGATGAAAGTAACAACAACAAAAACCAAGTTGTTGTTAGCTACCTACCTAACTGAATTAACAACTTTCCGCCAAATTGGCGTGACAAGTGAAACAAATTAAAGTAAGAGCGGTAGGATGAAAGTAACAACAACAAAAACCAAGTTGTTGAGCAACAAAAAAACTAACTAAAGAGCAGACCAACCATGATTATTTCTGATCTAAATCACATCGAAGTTGTTAACGAAGAAACCAACATCATTGGTGCAGGATTCTCCGGAAGTGTATACTTCCGCGATAACAAGTACATTGATATCAATAAAAGGGTCAATATCAGAGAGCGCTTTGAGTCTATTGTGAAGGTTCGGGGCAACGCCGCTACTGCTGAAGCTACCGCTGATGCCAAAGGTAAGGATAGTCTGGCTGAAACCATTACTGACGCTCAAGCCAATTCCTACGGCTCTTCGGCAATTTCTCTTTCTGTGGCTTTTGTCAACTAATCTTAGTAGGGACTAAATATTAGTAGGGACTAAACCCTATTTCCTACTAATATTTCTGAAACTAAGCATTTATTTAGCTACCTACCTAAGCCACTTACCAAACTTAATCAAGTTTCCGCAAAATTGGCATTACAAGTGAAACAAATTGACTTAAGAGCGGTAGAATAAAAGTAACAACAACCAAGTTGTTGAGTAACAGAAAACTAACCAAAGAGCAGACCAACCATGATTATTTCTGATCTAAATCACATCGAAGTTGTTAACGAAGAAACCAACATCATTGGTGCAGGATTCTCCGGAAGTGTATACTTCCGCGATAACAAGTACATTGATATCAATAAAAGGGTCAATATCAGAGAGCGCTTTGAGTCTATTGTGAAGGTTCGGGGCAACGCCGCTACTGCTGAAGCTACCGCTGATGCCAAAGGTAAGGATAGTCTGGCTGAAACCATTACTGACGCTCAAGCCAATTCCTACGGCTCTTCGGCAATTTCTCTTTCTGTGGCTTTTGTCAACTAATCTTAGTAGGGACTAAATATTAGTAGGAACTAAACCCTATTTCCTACTAATATTTCTGAAACTAAGCATTTATTTAGGCACCTACCTAAGCCACTTACCAAACTTAATCAAGTTTCCGCAAAATTGGCGTGACAAGTGAAACAAATTGACTTAAGAGCGGTAGAATAAAAGTAACAACAACCAAGTTGTTGAGTAACAAAAAACTAACCAAAGGGCAGACCAACCATGATTATTTCTGATCTAAATCACATCGAAGTTGTTAACGAAGAAACTAACATCATTGGCGCAGGATTCTCCGGACGTGTATACTTCCGTGATAACAAGTACATTGATATCAATAAAAGGGTCAATATCAAAGAGCGCTTTGAGTCTATTGTGAAGGTTCGGGGCAACGCCGCTACTGCTGAAGCTACTGCTGATGCTAAAGGTAAGGATAGTCTGGCTGAAACCATTACTGACGCTCAAGCCAATTCCTTCGGCTCTTCGGCAATTTCTCTTTCTGTGGCTTTTGTGAACTAATCTTAGTAGGGACTAATCGTAGTACCTGATCAGATTGCTGGGGGTAAGCATTTCTATATAGGATAAATTCATCTCTAGATTTACTGACCAATGCTTCCCCCTTAATTAAGGCCAATAGAAAGAGGAAATTTGGAAACAATTCCAATTAACTGGGTGGATACAAAGAAAAGGGAACGGAGAACCTGGAACAGAAAGGTTTTCGTAACGTTAGTTGACTGAAAAATATCAGTTAACAAAAACTAGTCATGCCCAGGTATTTTAAAATGTAGTTTTAAATTAGGGATTTTGGGATAGGAACCCCCTTTTTATTCAACAAGGAGAGGCTTATCCATCCTGATCATCAATCTAACAGTCACAGCTATACAGGTAGAGGGGAATTAATGATTATTAATAACCTAGATTTTGCTCTGGAATATGCTCAGGAAAACTGGATTATAGGCGGTCGAATTGCTATAGCAAATACTAGAACACTTGCTAGAGCTGACGTGGCATTAGCAGAGGCTGATGCATTCGCTGATGGCGATCAAACCTCAGCAGTGACTGATACTGATGCAAGAGTAATAAATAGCAGGTTTTCTAAAAAGAGCATCGCCAGGGCGAGTGCTGATGCTGAGGCTAAGACTAGGAAAGGACTTTTCCGGGCTAAGTCTGACAGTATATCTTTGTTTTTCGGTAGATATAGATAATACTGATTTTGGTAAATCCAGGTATAAATCAATAAAATTTTTCGGTCATTTTCGGTAATAGGTAAGGGAGACTAGGGGATGGGCGATGGTAACTAAAGTTCCTATCGCCTACCACCTAGCCCCTAGCTTGATAATGAGGAGGGAGTTGAATTAGGAATGAAGGGTAAAAGATTTTCATTCTTGTTTTATATTGAGCCTAAACTCCCTAAACTCATTGGCCTAGTTTTGGAATAGAGGGATTTTTGTTGATAGTTAACAGTTGATGCTTGGTAGAGATAAGGCGTGTCGGAGCGGAAGTATAACAGTTAACACTCAACACTCAACACTCAACACTTAACACTCCACAAACCAGGTTCAACAGGTGCAGCTTAATAATAATACACGGCTTCTAACCGATTCAGAACCATGTTTGATTTAAACAGAACTTTCATCAGAACAATAAGGTTTACATTTCCTCGTTTGAGCCGAATTGCAGAGAGGCTCAAACAGAGGTTCACAAAGCCTATCACACAGAGCATCACAGACAGTATCACAGACAGCATCACAGACAGCATCACAGACAGTATCCCAGAGAACCCTAGTGTAATTACTAGTTCAACTGCGACTACAAACAATTCTTCAAACAATTCTTCCAGAACGATCACAAACAATAGCCTCGCTATCAATGGTAACGATGGTATTAGGATAGTAACTAACGACTCACAAACAAATAGCACAAATAGCAGTTTATCAAGTAATCGGTTGAGTTCAAGCAGTAGCAATGGCTTAATCAGCAGTGTGAGTGCAGGTGTAGGCTCCAATGTGATGAGCATGACTACTATTAATGGCAATAGCACAGTGCGGGGTACTCAGGGCAATGATGAACTAACTGGCGGAGATGGGGACGATGTCTTGATTGGTGGCTTTGGTACGGATACTCTCACAGGGGGAAACGGTAGCGATACATTTGTGCTGGGATTGGAAACAACTAGTCCGATAACTGACCCCTTTCTAGCTGATGTAATCACTGATTTCAATGCTGCTGACAATGACAAGATTGGTTTAACTGGGGGACTATCTGGGGAGGACATCCTACTAGACGTATTTGATAGCGATGGTAATGGCATTGTTGATGCCACTTTGGTGAAATTCAATAACGATATTCTAGCTGTAGTCCAAGGAACCGTGGATGGACAGAGTGCAAGCACCCTAACTGATGCTGATTTCATCACAGTATCTGATCCAATTTTAGCATAAAATTGATAAGTAGTCGGAATCACCCCATCCCTTACATCTGTTAACTCATATATTGCCCGATTACCCCATCAGCTAAAATCTGAGCAAATAAAACCTAACCATGACTATTCTTTCTAGAGCATCTCTTGAACCACAGGAAATTACTGAGTTTCTGAAACGAGAAATCCAGCTAAAAGACGTCTCTGAGAAAATTTTGTATCAAAAAGTCATTAATCGAGCTGCTGTCGAAAGAAACTTAACCGTCACCGCCGAAGAAATTCAGGAAGAGGCAGATAAATTCCGTCACGAAAATCGCTTGGAGAAAGCTTCAGACACTCTAGCTTGGCTAGCGGATAATATGATTACTTCTGATGACTGGGAAGCCGGAATTCGTCAGCAATTGCTAGCTAAAAAGTTATCCAAGTGTCTATTTGATAAAGACGTAGAAAAGTTTTTTGGTCAAAACCGACTAGATTTTGACCAAATCTTGCTTTATCAAATCCTTGTAGAAAACGGTAAACTTGCCCAAGAACTTTTCTATCAAATTGAAGAAAAAGAAATTAGCTTTTATGAAGCAGCTCATATCTATGACATTGATGAGCAACGCCGACAGAAGTGCGGTTTTGAAGGAAAGCTTTACCGTTGGAATTTACGTCCAGATATAGCAGCGATTGTCTTTGGTGTACCTATTGGACAAGTGGTCAATCCAGTTAAAACTCCTCAGGGTTATCATATCTTGATGGTAGAAAGGTTTATCCCTGCTGAATTAACACCGGAACGGTACGACGAGATATTGGATAGACTGTTTCAGGATTGGCTCAATCGTGAACTCAACTATATGCTTCATAGTGACACTATGGTTGATAATGTTGAGAGTAAAACTGTCGAGGCGTTGGGTCAGTAGTGGAATGATTGAGGGTAATGGGTAATGGGTAAGTCAGCATTCAGCATTCAGCATTCAGCTGAATGCTTACCCTTTAAAGTAGGTAAACATCAATCAAAAAAGCCATGGAGGCATTAAATTATGATTCGCTCCCGGATAATCAGAAAATGGATAGTTTCACCAGATGGAAAGGTAGTAGTCCAAGCCGAAAGTAGGACATTTGCATCTGGTGAGCAAGCAAACACCAGTCAAGAGGTTACTGTGACCAGAGAGTCGGGCAGGAGTTATAGTAGAAGTTCCAGCTCTAGCGTTGCATCTTCTACGACAAAAAAGAAGAGAGCGAGATCAGAGAAAAAATAAGGGAGCAAAATGCTCCCACTAGCGGTATTTTTGCTAACTAATCACTAATTATATCAAATCCCGTTGACTAATTATCATATTACTGAGCTGGTAATTAATACTTGGAGGATTAGTAATTGGTAGTTTACGATTCTCCATTACCGATTACTAATTCCTAATTAGCAACAATCCAGGGAATAATTGATATGTGATTAACCGAGATTAATTATACTATTAAGTATAATTAATCCCTTAATAGTTTTGACTTATCAGTCAAAGTTTTAGTTTTGACTCGGTATCCAATGCTCAGTAAACCTAAGAAAAGTAAGCCTAGCAAGTTTGACGATTCAGGAGCTTTAACGGTTACCTTATTTGTTTTAGCTTCGACTAAGGTCAAATAAGTGGCTGTCTCGAAAGTGCGCTCATAATAACCCTGAATATCAGCCAGAGCAATTTCGTTTTTTCCTCCAAACAACTTAGTAAAGTCGTTATCAGCAAACACATTTTCACTGTGAGCAGACTCAAGGAAATCATCATCTCCTAGAGTTTCTAAATTACCAGAGAGAGCGAAGAAGTCGATGGGAGTAGTTAAGTCATCGCTGTGATATAACTCTAAAGCTACGGTGCCAGAAGCACTTGCACTTTCCGCAGGTGGATTGTCGATCATTGTGATTAGATCGAGAAAACCATTGAAATCGAAAGAAAAGGTTTCCCCTGCATCAACAAAGAAGTTGTAACCGATAAGTCCAGCAAAACTTTCCGCCACACCACGGTAGTTGCTTCCTTCACCCTCAGCGGTACTCAAAGATTTATTACGAGCTCGTTTTAGTGGATTGAGTGAATCAGGGGTAAAACTTGACTCCGCGTTCGCCTCAGCAATCACATCACCCCCAGTTGAAATCACAAAAGTGTCGGCTTCAGCCAGGGTAACGACTTCTAGAGGATCAGTACTAAAGTTTCTGAAGTCGAAGGATCCTTTAGACAAAGCGAAAGTAGCAGCCAAACTTGGTGCAGCAGCGAGAACGGAACTGGTTACTGTAGCGAAGAGTGCTAATTTTTTAGCAATGGTTTTGTTCATTTTCATAATTTTCAGCGAAGTTTTTTTGAATTGCCTAAATTTGCGGTTAAATTTGGGAAATTAAAGGCACAATAATTGTTCTGATACTAGTGTTGTCATTGTTGTAGTCAACAGTGATCACAGATATTTATTGGTGCCAACACAAAATCCGGAAAATGATTATAAAGAATGGTAAAAATTTTCCTTTATATCATTTTTTATCCGGAAAAAATCCCGATTTATAGGTAAGCATTAAGTTCAGACAATTGCTGATAGCTGGCAATGCTAGGATGCGGTTAGGGCGTTAGCTGACGACTTAATACTTACATTTATAGATTAAGAATAAGCGAAAAATTCCCTATTAATTATAAAGTCAGCGTAATTATACGTATAGATTCTTTAAAGACTTTGTGAACTTAATTTCCGGCACGTAAAGAATTTATAAAAAGCTTTCGCTGGATCATTAAACTGTGCTGGAAAGGATTGAAAGATGAACTGTCGGCTATAATCCTTATTTAGGGCTTGCTGATTAACTCTTAAAACATTGACAGATAAAGGTTTTAGCCTTTTTGGGTCGAAAAAAGTGCCAGCTTTTCGGTTCAAAAAGCTCAAAAAGTTAGGATTTTGGGCAGACAAGGGCAGAAAAATCAAGGGACAAGTCTTCCGACTACCTCCTATATAATTCCCATTTCTCCTGACTCCTGACTCCTGACTCCTGACTCAATCCCTTACCAAAAGACTTTTTCAGCAAACCCTATTTAGATTGGTTTTAGCCAATTCAGTTATGCAATTTATTAACCTGATTTTTATCCAACTTGGAGGGAATAATCAGGGAGTTAGTTCTCAGTAATTGAGTTCTGATACCGAGTTAGATTCAAAGATAGTAGATTGCTTGGATAGGGAGATAGGGAGATAGGGAGATGGGGAGATCTCACAGGGGTAGGTTTTTTACATTTGGGTCGGGAGTCGGGAATCGGGAATCGGGAATCGGGAATCGGGAATCGGGAAAAGCGGGAAATGGGGAGAATTATCCCGGAAACTAGTGTGTATTTTGATACATATTTTTAGGAATTTATACGTAGCGATGCAGCGCGGTCTTGGGGAGCCAGTGCGGTCTTGGGGGTTCCCCCCATGAGCAACTGGCGTGGTTTCCCCCACTCGCTATTGCATCAAGACAATCAAAGTACCTACTCGCCCCTTTGTAAAAAACCTACCCTTGTAAGGATGGGGAGATGGGGAGATGGGGAGATGGAGAGATGGAGAGATTTGGGGAAGAGAAAGTTGTACGTTTGTCCGCAACTTGGTATGAGTAATTGAAACTATGCTCATGATTGTCTATATATAGTTGTGGAGCATAGTGACCTTAAACCTAAAGCTGGTGTAAAGTTAGAGCTGGTAAAGTTAAAGCTGGTCAGTATTTTGGGGTGCTTGTATTACCCCCCTGGTTGACTGACAAAAGTTGACGAGCGAAGCCCTGAAACTCTCTATAGACAAGGGTTCTAGGGCTTACAGGAAATGCACTTATGCATTGATCGTTTTGGGCTTCAGATTTTCAGCTTGATCATTTGCCTTCAAGCCTTGCAAATATTGGGCTTCGCCGGGTTCGCTCGCAGAGTGCTGAAACGCTTATTGAGCAGTCGATCTGAAATGTTTTGTCAGTCAACCAGATTACCCCCAGACCAATTCCCGATTATCTATTACCTGATATATCTATTACCTGATAAGGGATATAAGAAGATATAATAATTAGCCAGCTGGAAATGATAATCCGATTATAGTAAGATAAATTTGTGGGTTATAGTAAGCTCGGTTAATCACATCGTTGACTCTAAAACTATCAATGAATTAAGCCAGTGGAATTGAACCGAGTTATGGAGTATTTGATAGTGTTATCTTAGAAGTAAGCATAATTTAGATTCCAGCAATTAAAAAATTAAAGACAACTTAACTAGGAGTCCTGTTTCTAGTTTAAAGTGTAACGATTTTAAAAATCTAATCTCTGCTAATGCCACTAACTTTCAGAACGTCAGTAAGTGTAGGACAGTAAGTCGGTAAACCAAAGGTGGTTGGATTAACGGGGTTGTGATAAATAAAATGTCGGTAGTTCAAGGAAAACCGACTCCAAGGATCCATCTGAATCCGGAACAGCACAATAAAGATATTGGCAAGCCAGATAAACAATGGTAGGCGAAAATAAATTTGAATACCAAGATACCTACAAACTTCTTCTACGGCTTGGTTGACACTCAACGGCTGACAACCCAAAACCAATTTACCACTAGACATCCACTCTGCTTCTGCACTCAATGGTTGAGAGGGATGATGATCAATCAGGTATCGCACGACCTGAGCAATATCTTGGGCGTGGATGAAGTGGAAACTGCCATCAGCTCTAAACCAACGAATCAAGTTAATCCATTTGACAATATCTGGGAGTCCCGATGACAGATGGGAGTAGGGTTTAGTTTCATCTCCCCCCAGTACCAAGGTAGGAAAGAGGGTAGTAATCTTAGGAGCGGACGCTAATTGGGATAAGCGCTTCAGACAAGTATATTTGGAATAGATATATTCTGTTCCAAGTTCACCGGCTTCTTTCAGTAATTGGTTATTCCTATCCAATACGCTAGCAGTAGAGAAATAAATTACTTGCTCACAAACAGTAGGGTCAAGCAAGTTGATTAACTGGATAGTTTTGGCAACGTTAATATCAAATGTTTCCTGTTGCCCTCCCCAAGCGGTTGCTGCCAGAATTGCCGCATCCATGGTCTTGAGCAAGTCACCAAAGTCTTCAATCTGGCGCAGGTCACCTTTTAGGATGGTAATGCCAGCACGCCCCTTGTCGCCAAACTTCAAGTCGTCAAACTTTAATTTGTCAGGGTTTCTGACTAACAAATACAACTCATGGTCAGTGTCGAGACTTAAGGCTTCAGTGATGTAGTGACCAATGCAGCCACTAGCACCAGTTATAAAAATCCGCTTGGAGGTCATGGGATTTTGAATTTTAGATTTAATTATGTACTCCCGATCCTGACCTAACACAAACAAACAACTAGGTCAACTACTTCTAGGGGTACAAGAAGGTTTTGATCGAGTGAAGAACACTTCCTTTATTGTTGTGGTGATGCATCTTGAAGGATTCTATCCTTAGTCGTCTAATCAAGTATCTGCACTCTCAAGATAGTTGTATAAGGTTGTTAATCTCATCCCCTTCAAGGGGATGAGACTGAAGCGAGGATTCCATTTAGTGGAGGGGCTACGTGGACAAGTAAACGTCTGCACCTTGAAAGCCCGGTCCAACTCTGACCGAAGGATACCCTAGGCAGGACTAGCGCTCCCCGAACCTATGACTGCTAGAGGGAGAAAATGGCACAGAATCTGGTTGTCGATTCTCTACTCTCTATTGTTTTATCTACTATTATGCATGAACAGCCATTAATTCATTTGCCTTTTTGGCAGTTTCAAAGAAGAATCTAACATTATCTTCTGGAGTTCCGGGTAAAACACCATGACCAAGATTTAAGATATGACCTTGGTTGCCAGCTTTGCGAATAGTATCGACAATGCGATCGCGAATAAAAGCTTGTGATCCAAACAGCACTCCTGGGTCGATATTGCCCTGAACTTTCATCTTATCACCCAATCTTGCTCTAGCTTCTGCCATGTCTACGGTCCAGTCTACGCTGACCATATCAACCCCCGATTGTCCCATGCGTTCAAGCACTCCAGCGCTACCACTGATATAGAGAATGAAGGGGGTATCTGGGTGAGTGGCTTTAACCTGCTGTACTACTCGCTGCTGATAGGGTAAGGCAAAGGTTTCGTAGTCTTGGGGACTCAGTTCACCTGCCCAAGAGTCAAACATTTGTATTACCTGAGCACCGCTATTGATTTGGTAACGGACATAGATAGCGATCGCATCCGCTAGCTTACCCAAGAATTGGTGTAGCATAGCTGGTTGTGAGAAGGCCATCCCTTTAATAATGGAGTAATTTTTAGAACTTTTACCCTCAATCGCATAAGCGCCCAAAGTCCAGGGAGCACCCACAAAACCCAGCACTGCTGCGTCATTGCCCACTTCGTCCCGTAGCGCCTTCAAAATTTCCCGGATAAACCCAAATTTCTCTAAATCCAACAGATGTAGCTGGTCAATTTGTTCCTGGGTACGAATCGGTTGGTTAATGATTGGCCCTTTACTTTCGACAATATCAAAATCGATACCAATCCCTGGCAATGGAGTTAGAATATCAGAGAACAAAATCACTCCATCTGGTCTAAACGCTTTCCAGGGTTGTAGAGAAATCTCAATCGCGATGTCTGGGTTTTCGGAGCGCTCGCGAAAACTCGGATACTTATCCCGTAAATCGCGATAAACCTTCATATAACGACCTGCCTGTCGCATCATCCACACAGGGGGGCGGTCTAAAACCTCACCACGTTCACCACGAGCCGCCCTCAACAAATAAGGAACCTGGGTTGACCCAGCCATATGGCATCTATCCTATTATACTTTTTTAAGTGTATTTGTCAGCTTATCATGCTGGTATTCCGTTTACTCTCCTGATTTGAGAAGATTAAAAAAGTATTAATAATAAGTTACATTCTAAGACGGTGCCTTGGCCTAAAGGCCACGCTACGCGAAGGTTAAAAGGAGATGGAAACAAAGGGAATAACAAACTTTCCAGCTTGGCCAATAGGCCACGCTACGCGAACAACCTGCTAACCTGCTAACTGGCTAACCTGCTAACTGGCTAACCTGCTAACTGGCTAACCTTGGCCAAAAGGCCACGCTAAGCCAACAACCTGCCAACTTTCAACCTGCCAACTTTCAACCTGCCAACTTTCAACCTGCTAACCTCCAACCCAACTCAAGGTCCCGGCCTCAGCATCTAGTTCAACCAGCTGTCCCACAGGAAGGGCAGCGTTAACCCCATCGTGACCGAAAGGCAAGTCAGAGACAACCGGTATACCCAGATCCCAAATGCGATCGCGCAACACTTCCTCCACACTCCAGCTAGGAACATCCTTGGGAGGAGCACAACGGCTAAACCGCCCTAAGGCAATACCTTTCACCCCGGCCATTGCACCACTCATGCGCCACTGAGTCAACATCCGGTCAATGCGGTAGGGAGCCTCAGTGACATCTTCTAGAGCAAGAATAACTCCTGATAATGAAGGTTGTAGGGGTGTACCCAGCAGATGAGTAGCGACCGTAAGATTAGCCGGTAGCAACACACCAGAAACCTTACCACCTCCCCAACCAACCCCTTTCAAGGGAGCTATGGGTCGTCCTTCCACCCAATCAAACAACCGATTGAGTGACCATTCCGGTTCAGCAGCAATAGTAGTCAGTAACGGACCATGAACACCGGAAACCCCAATCTGACCAAGACTCCACAGTAAAGCAGTAATATCAGAAAAACCAATCAACCACTTCAAAGCAGAGGTTACAGGTTGGTTTGTTGAAGGTTGCAGGTTGGTCGAGGTTACAGGTTGGTTTGTTGAAGGTTGCAGGTTGGTCGAGGTTACAGGTTGTTCGCGTAGCGTGGCCTTTTGGCCAAGGTTATCTGGTTCCAAGTTGTCTTGAGAACCTTCAACCTTCAACTTGCCAACCTTCAACTCTTCTGGCCATGTCCAGTCTTCCAGAAGTCTAGCGCTACCATAACCTCCTCTAGCACAGAGAATGCCGCGACATTTGGGGTCAAGACACGCTTCGAGCAACTGTTGGCGTCGCTGACTATCAGTCCCAGCTAGGTAACCTTCCCTAGCGTTCCAGTTGTGTGGTAATTGAACATGGTAGCCACGTGCTCGCCAAATCTCAATCCCCCGATTGAAAGCATCAACCTCACGCAAGGTTCCACTCGGAACAATTACCCGCAATACATCTGGCGGTTTTAAGGGTGGTGGAAGTTGGCATACAGAAACACTAGCCCTAATCTTCTGCACAGAAAGTTGATTCACGCGCTCACCTAATTCCGCAGTAGCTCTTAAGTCATGCCTTGATTTTAACCATTTCAAGAAATTTCACGAATAGCCCAGGGCTAAATGCTTACCAACCAGATTGAACTAAAATCCCCAAAAGCGCTATGCTAGTAAGGTGTGTAGCTAAGAGGTGTGGTATATCAAAACTCTGGCGACTCAGTAAAGTAACCATAAAAACAAAACCATCACAATTGACAATTGACGTATGTTTGATGCTCTCGCCGAACGCTTAGAAGATGCTTGGAAAAAACTACGGGGTCAGGACAAGATCTCTAGTTCTAACATCCAAGACGCCCTAAAAGAAGTGCGTCGCGCCCTCTTATCGGCAGACGTCAACCTACAAGTAGTCAAAGATTTCGTTGCTGGAGTAGAAGCGAAAGCACAAGGCAGTGAAGTCATATCAGGTGTTCGCCCTGACCAGCAGTTCATCAAAATAGTCTACGACGAACTGGTGCAAGTGATGGGGGAAACCAATGTTCCCCTAGCCAAAGCAGACACCCCACCAACCGTTGTGCTAATGGCTGGTCTACAAGGTACTGGTAAAACTACGGCTAGTGCAAAACTCGCTTTACATCTGCGTAAGCAAGAACGTAGCTGTTTGCTAGTGGCTACAGACGTGTATCGACCCGCAGCCATTGATCAATTAGTCACCCTCGGTCAACAAATTGATGTACCTGTGTTTGAGTTAGGTACAGAAGCTGACCCAGTAGACATTGCTCGTCAAGGGGTAGAACGGGCAAAAGCAATGGCTATCGATACGGTAATTATCGATACAGCGGGACGACTGCAAATCGACCAAGAGATGATGGGAGAACTCTCCCGCATCAAAGAAACCGTCCAACCCCACGATACCCTACTAGTGGTGGATGCCATGACTGGTCAGGAAGCAGCAACCCTGACCCGCACCTTCCATGAGCAAATCGGTATTACTGGGGCAATTCTCTCCAAACTTGATGGTGATAGTCGTGGTGGTGCTGCCCTTTCAGTCAGGCAAATTTCAGGTCAGCCGATTAAATTTGTTGGGGTTGGGGAAAAGGTCGAGGCACTACAACCATTTTATCCTGACCGGATGGCATCCCGGATTCTGGGTATGGGGGATGTACTCACCTTGGTTGAGAAAGCCCAGGAAGAGATTGACATCGCTGATGCTGAACAGATGCAACAGAAAATGCTGGAAGCAAAATTTGACTTCAGCGATTTCTTGAAGCAGATGCGCCTGTTAAAGAACATGGGATCCCTTGGTGGCTTGATGAAACTCGTTCCAGGCATGGGCAAACTCAGTTCTTCTCAACTTCAACAAGGGGAAACCAAGCTCAAGCAGTCCGAAGCTATGATTAGCTCCATGACCTCCGAGGAGCGTCGTAACCCAGATTTATTAGCTAGCTCTCCGAGCCGCCGCCGCCGCATTGCCCAAGGTTCTGGTCATACGGAAAAAGACGTCAGGGGTCTGGTGAGTGAATTTACTAGAATGCGATCGCTTATGCAGCAAATGGGTCAAGGTCAGATGCCAGCCATGGGGGGGTTAGGTGGTATGTTAGGTGGTATGGGTGGTGGAAATCCTCGTAATCTACCTGGTTGGCGTGGTAGTGGCTCTGGCAAGAAAAAGAAAAAAGCTAAGAAGAAGAAGGGATTTGGGCAATTATAGTAGAAGGTTAGCCAGTAGAAGCTTAGCCAGTAGAAGGTTAGAAGGTTGTTCGCGTAGCGTGGCCTTTTGGCCAAGGTTACGCTGAAGGTTAGCCTGTTGTTCGCCTTTGGCGTTCGGTGTAGGGTAGGTTAGCCTGTTGTTCGCCTTTGGCGTTCCCATAGGGTAGGTTAGCTGGTAGAAGGTAACGCGGTAAAAGGTGACACAGAAGAAGGTTAGCCTGAAGGTTAGCCCGTTCCCTGAGGCGTGCGCAGTAGGGTAGCTGAGAAGATTGTGAACAGGTAGCGGCTTGCCTGGTGAGTCAGTTACAATCTTCACAATTCAACCTGTTCACTTTCAAACCCCCAAAGATCGCTTAAAATCAAACAGGTGAATTAATTAGGTACAATGATCAAAATCAGATTAAAACGATTCGGCAAAAAGCGTGAAGTAAGCTATCGAATAGTGGCAATTCCCAGCAGTGCACGCCGTGATGGGCGTCCTCTAGAAGAACTGGGATTCTATAATCCAAGAAATGATGAAACGAGGCTGAATGTACCAGCAATAGTGAAGTGGCTCAAAAATGGAGCTCAGCCAACACAAACCGTGCGTAATATCTTGCAAAAAGCTAATGTTTTTGAACAAATCCGTACCTGAAATCCTATCTGCTTCTGTTAGAGATGATGACCCAGATTATTCAGCACTGGTGAGATTTTTAATCGAGCCGTTCTTGGAATCACCAGACTCCCTCAGCGTAGACTGTGAGAAATCAAATGGGAAAGAGCGTGTCTGGATTCGACTAGCTTTTAATGGAGAGGATAAAGGGCGAGTTTTCGGTCGGGGTGGTCGCAATATTCAAGCGATTCGGACAGTAATTAAAGCAGCAGCCCAAGCTGCTGGCCAAACTGTTTATTTGGATATCTATGAAGGCTCAGGCTCAGGTAGTAGCCCTCGTCGAGACAATGGCCCTAGTCGTAGAACCATTGTCAGAAGAAATTTACCTCGCCGAGTTGCCAGACCTAGAGTAACTCCAAGATTTCCCTCCTAAGTTCTCTATTGCAATAGTTTTGAAGGTTTGGGTAATGAGAGGACAATGGAGAAAAGGGGGTGAAGAACATCCGGCTGCTGTACCTCTCATTACCAATGGCAGGAAACCTTGAAGATTGGTCAAGATTGGTAGATTGAGTTGTCTATTAAGTTACTTTAAGTTACCAGTTAACTTCGATAGTTGAGACAGCAAGCCTGTAGTTGATAAACCTTGAGTGAAGTATCCAAAACAATTGAGCTACCCAGCCCAGAAAGTGCAATCGCCTTGGTGGGAGACCAGGAAGAAAACCTGAAAACCCTATCACGGCAAACCGGTGCGCATCTGGTGCTGCGAGGGCAAGATTTATTGATTTCTGGCACCGAGAAACAGGTCGAGCGGGTATCATCCCTAGTGCGATCGCTTAAAATCTATTGGCTCGAAGGTAAAAGGATTACAGGAGTAGACATCCAAACCGCAATTCATGCCTTAGATACCAAGCGACAGGATGAATTACAAGATTTACATCAAGATGTGCTGGCTCATACTCGCCGGGGTGAAGTGATCCGAGCTAAAACCTTCCGGCAACGGCAGTATATCAAAGCTGTACTAAGCCATGACCTCACCTTCTGTGTGGGACCAGCAGGCACTGGCAAAACCTTCCTAGCTGTGGTAATCGCCGCTCAGGCGTTACTAAATAATCAATATGAACGACTGATTCTGACACGACCAGCGGTAGAAGCTGGTGAAAAACTTGGCTTTTTACCAGGAGACTTGCAGCAAAAAATTAATCCCTATTTGCGCCCCCTCTATGATGCTCTCCATGAACTGATTGATACAGAGAAGACTGCCAATTTAATGGAACGGGGCATTATTGAAGTGGCTCCCCTAGCGTATATGCGAGGTCGCACCCTCAATAATGCCTTCGTGATTATTGATGAAGCTCAGAACACCACACCAGCCCAGATGAAAATGGTTTTGACTCGTTTGGGTTCACGTTCTCGGATGGTAGTCACTGGTGATCTCACCCAGACCGATTTATCTAGCAACCAACCCTCAGGATTAGCGGTAACCCTAAAAATTTTAAGATCTGTAGAAGGCATTGCTTTCTGCGAACTCACCAATAAGGATGTTGTCCGTAATGCCCTCGTTCAGAGGATTGTTACTGCTTATCAAAATTATGAAAAGTGAAGAATTGGTATTAACTAGGGTATTCACTAGGGATCTCCAACCAGAGTGAAAGCAGCCCAATAGTAGGGATGAGAAAAGCTTTGTTTTCCTGGTCCTGACAATTCTGGCGGTAACGAGATGTTCTTGCCCGAGCCATATAACTGATTATTCTCGATACGCACATTGCCTTGAATCATCGCTAACTGTGCCTGTCGTAAGGCTTCGCTTTTACTCGATGTCTTTCTCAACTGACGGTAAAACTCAGTAGTCAGCCCCAGAGCACCTTGATCACTGACATACCAAAGGGTTGCCAAAGTCGAGTCAACTCCTGCCTGAAAGGCTGACCCAGCAAAACCCAACTCCGCTTCTCGATTGCCCAAAGCAGTTCGACAAGCACTGAGTACCAACAACTCTACCGATGGCTCATAAAGCAGATTTTGCATTTCATACAGCCTTAGTTTGTAGTTCCACATCTGAATGTAGGAATCGTTAGGAGTTCCTGGGTTGAACTCTGCATGGGTGGCTAGGTGAATGATCCCATATTGCTGCTGTTGTCGTTGAGCCCTTAAATTGTCCAGAGTAAAGGCTTCGTTGAGAAAAGAGCGACCTTTCCACAGTTTTTCAGTGATGGTGGTTAACTCCACTTCTACCCCAGGCAAAGGCTGTTGATAAGGAAATTTCGATGCTCCCATTGCCAGAACCCGGAAGGGTCTCACATCTGTGTGACGAGAATAGGTTAAGCTCAGACTAGGCACCAAGTTAACACCATATTTCTCAACCAGATATTGTTGCCCATCGTAGATAGCTGCTATAGGTAGGGAGCGCAAACCCTCATCCATAGCAAATATTAGGCTCTGAATCTTGCGGTTATTTAATTCCTTCTCCAAGGGCGCTATGATCCATCGATAAAGTTGCTCAGCTGGGTAATGGTGGTCTTTGGCATCCAAGCTGTCGGCATTGCTAAGCGATCGCTGAAATCTATTGGTCACAGCTAGGACTTGATCACGACTGGCACCATTGATTCGCCGCACAATTGGATTACCTTCAGCTGTGATCACCAAAAGTTCCAGCTGGTCATTTGGTTGTGGTAAGCAACGCTCTGGTGCTTGAGGAACCTCAGAGAGTCGGTAACCAAACCGTCGGTCGATTTTGGAAACAGGGATTGAGGGAGCTTGACATCGAGTGCCTGGTAATGTACTTGAATTTTCGACAAAACTGACGTAAATAACGGCAGTCTTTAGCCCTGTCTCCCTCTCAAGCTCCCGAGTCCGATTGCGGACATCATTCTGAGTGTTGATTTTGGCCTTAAACGGTCGCTGAAAGTGTGACTCATATTCTTTGGTGAAGGCTTCTTCAATTAAATAAACTGGGTCAGTTTCAGGTGAAACTTCTTCAGTTGTGGAATTTGATTGAGATGAAGCAGTAGGGGTTCCAGGTTCTGAACTACCAGGGTCTGAGGTAGAGGAATCTTGGGTGTCACTTATAGTCTTGCCAGAGGTGGAAGCGGGAGTCTGCTTACCACTGTTTCCACCCTTGGACTCACTTGTGTCAGGGGATGTTTCATTGATAGGATCAGATTTTAGGTCATCTTTAATGTCTAGGTCATCTTTAATGTCTAGGTCATCTTTAATGTCTAGGTCATCTTTAATGTCTAGGTCATCTTTAATGTCTAGATCATCTTTAATGTCTAGGTCATCTTTAATGTCTAGGTCATCTTTAATGTCTAGGTCATCTTTAATGTCTAGGTCATCTTTAATGTCTAAGTCCTCTTTAGGGTTTATAATCAGGAGTGGATTGTCCGTATTACTATCTTGATCAGTCTTCGGGTTAGAATTAGTATCTGTGTCAGGGTTCGTGTCAGTCTCGGAGAGATCATCAAAATCAATATCACCATCCTTCCCTCCACCGAAAGCTCGCAAATCTCTCTGGATTTCATTTTGTATTTTTTCTTTCTGCTCTTGAGTGATCTTTTCCTGACTAACAAACTCTACATCACCACCATTACCACTACCCCGAGCTCTTGTCCTTAGTTGCAACTTACCAGAATCGATATTATCTACGATATTCTTTAAATTTGGAACCTGAAACGTTACTTTACCAGCATTCCCACCCCCTGAAACCTCGGTGATGATATCGAGTCTTGCTGCCTCTATCTTAATAGAGCCATTTTTAGTTTCCAAAAATACATTACCAGAATTATTACCATTTCTTTCTGTGGTTCTTATTTGGGTAAAAAAATTGGAAGGATCACTATTGCGAAAAATAATGTCACCTTGAGCGGATAAGATTACAGGACCAGCATTATTATTTTCAATTCCAGGAGCATTATTACCACGACCATTATTTGGATTACTGGTGTCGATATTACCAATGGTGATACTGCCTGATGAAACATCTCCAGAATTGTCGGTAACTTGAGATGAAGCATCTCCAGAATTTACCGCCACTTGATTGCTCAATTCATTTTTATTCAAACCCGCCCTTAAAATCACAGCACGACTACTTCTTAAAGTGTTAATATCTGATTGGCCAATATCTGAAGCTGAATCTGGGTCTAAATCGGCTAGCCCAGTATCTGGTGCAGTGATTTTGATATTCCCAGCTTCAATATTTCCTGTGGATTCTACTTTAAGAGAAGACCCTATGTAATCCCCAAAGGTAACATCCCCGTCAGCGGTGATAATTGGGTCTTGGACGCTAAAAAAGTCACCCGGTTGACCAGCTAAATTCTCAATTGAGAAATTACCGCCACTGGCAAAGTGAGCATCTGTAGAGATCTTGCCATCGCTGACCAAGCTCAGGTTGCCACCACTCTGGAAGCGGGTGTTGGGATTGTTCAGTGCTAGGATATCAATGCCCCGATCCTGCTTAATGCCCTGATCCTGGTTCACGCCCCCATCCCCCTGAATCTTGAGGTTTCCTCCTGCTAACGCTTGAAAGGAATTATCTGGTGTGTCCCTAATCCGCACCGTCTCCTTAGCCAATAAGGTTAAGTCCCCCGTGCTAGATAGCTGGCTTTCCGTCAGAGTCAGGTTATTGTTGGCAGACAGGGTAATGTTATCGCTAGATATCTGGCTTGCACTCAGAGTCAGGTCATTGTTGGCAGACAGGGTGGTGTTCTTACTAGATAGCTGGCTTGCACTCAGAGTCAGGTTATTGTTGGCAGCCAGGAAGGCAGTTTGTGCTGTTACGTCCTTAACAGTTACATCCCCAGGCGCTATAGTAATGCCAGAACTAGTCAAGGTCACGGTGTCATCACCATTATCCGTGAATTCTGTGGCATGACTGACACCATCTCCGGTTAATAGCTCAGCTAAAGTCAGCGGTGTAAAATCTTGTTCTGGTCTGGAAGGATCTGAGGTTAGGGGTTCAACTTCCAAATTCAGCAACAGTCCTTCCTGGCTAATTTTTACCAAACTTTCCCCAGGCACAGCAGCTATAGTAATTGTTCCTTCTGGAAGCTCCAGTTGATTGGTGTTGATGACAGTACCACCGATTAAAGTCAGGTTATTTCCTTCTAGGATTTCTATACCCTCATTAAAAATTAGTCCCGGTGTCTCGGATGTATCAAACGCAAAGGCACTGGGTGTACCGACTAAGGTAGAGTACTCATTGGCACTAAAGGCATTAAACCAATTGTCATCACCAAAGCCAATCCTAGTCGCCGTAGTTGCGGTGAATGAAGCGGGTACATTCAGCTGGGCATTAGCACCAAAAATTATCCCCGCTGGGTTCATTAAAAACAGGTTAGAGTTGCCCTCTGTGACTTTGATCAGACCGTTGATCACAGAAGCATTACCACCGGTGACCCGACTCAGAATGTTTTGTATATCCGGTTGAGATAGGAAGTTAGCAATTTGGTCTTGGTCTAGACCAAACTCCTGAAAGCTGTGAAAGAGATTATCTTCAGAGCGGATGCCACCATCAATGTCAAATTGATTGCCATCGAGGGTGACTTGGGTCTGAGTGCTACCATCGGCTTGAATGGGCTGGGCTTGAGTTGGCATGACACCAATATGGGCTACCAACAAAGATAAGGCTGCCAGGGACTGGCTGATTTGACTCACAGCTAATTTGATTTGGCTCATGGGTAATATCGTTTTTAATCGGCTATCCTGAATTCCAAAATGCATTAGTCAACTACAGGATGAGATTAGCAATTTCCTAATACGTCTGTTTTTAAGCTGAGGTCAGATGCACCCTGGGGTATCAGCTGCTTAGGAGTGAATCACACTGAATCACACTGAATCACACTGAATCACACTGAATCACAATACTGAGGGGAATAGTACTATGAGTCAGGGTTTGGTAAACATCAGGCTGGTGACCTTAACTGAAATCTTGAAGCCTTTATTAAGATATAAGTATATACACTAGTATTATATATACTCTTTTATCGATTAGGGGAGCTTGAGGGGAAAAGAATACCCCATCCCTGCGACGGGTGGGGATGAATTTTCCCCTCAAAATTGCTAAGGTAGTACACCAGTTTTTCCGAAGGCTTCCAGATATTCTGACAGACTCAATCCCGCTTTAGCTGCCATTTGCTTTAACCCGTCCCAAGCGGCATTGGTGGTTCTAACTGTATGAGCTGACTTTGGCTCATGATGAATACAAGGTCTTCCTGATTTTTTCATACGTTAATCCTGTTACCTACTTGTCAAGTATATTTCTGTAAGCTTAATCCGCGATAGCACAGGAAAAAGGTCGATACCATGCAATTAGGATACGTCTATAAACTCAAACCTAGTCCTCAGCAAGAAGCTATCATGATTAAATGGCTAGACATGCTGTTGAGTCAATATAATTACTTGTTGAGAGATAGAAGTGATTCCTATGAACAAGTCAAATCTCCAAAGCTGGGGAATTATTGTGATCTAAGAAGTCATGGAGAGGCGTGTCCACTTACTTGTTCGGTAAGCAAATCAAGTTCTGTTGGGTATCCATGGAAAAATACCAAAAACCCTAGGCGTAGTGCGTACGAGATTCAAAGTTCAACTCTTCCTGTGCTAAAAAAACAGCGCCCCTGGTACAAGCAGATTCATTCAACTGTCTTACAACAAATGCTAAGGCAATTGGATACTGCTTTTACAAAGTTTTTCAAAGGAGAGGCTAGGTATCCAAAACCTAAAAGACGCTCTCGCTATCGGAGTTTTAAATACTCTCCAGGTCAGGTAAAACTAGACGGTAATCGAATTTACTTGCCTGGGATTGGCTGGATGGGCTTTTATAATTCCCGTCCTATTCCGGATGGTTTTACGATGAAATCGGTTACTGTCCGTCGAAAGTCACGAGGCTGGTTTGTCAGCATTCAAATCGAAGATAAATCAGTCCCATTGCCTCCTGTCAAGACTAGGGACGAAATAGATCCAGGACGTGTCAAAGGGTGTGATCTTGGGATCAGGAAGCTTGTCAGTATTTCTGATGGTCAAATCATTGCAAATCCAGCCAAAAGCAGTAAATTTAATCGCCAATCAAGACGTTTAAAACTGAGACAGAGAGCTGCAAGTCGTAAGCGAAAAGGCTCAAAAAATCGTAAAAAGTCATTCAAAAAAGTGGGTTCATTGCATGAACGGATTGAAAATGGGCGCTCGGTATACCACTGGGAAACTGCCAAAAAATTAGTTGATGGTGCAGATGCCCTGGTGTTTGAAGATTTGAACATTAAGGGCATGAAATCTCGCTGTAAGCCCAAGCCCAACGAAAATGGCGGATACGATTCGGCAAAGCCGACGCTTCGCGAACGTAATGGACAATCAGCCAAAAGAGGACTTAACCGCTCAATCTCTGATGCTGCCTGGGGGGAATTGATCAAGAAAATCGAAGTCGTGGCTGCGTGTGGCTTGTTCTAAGTAGGAGCCTCCCGAAACGGGAGGGGTATGACTTAGGTAACTCGCGGGGACAACCCCAAAAAGTTATAACTATCCATCTAGATGGAGGTGAAAGTCCTCCCCT
>NZ_JAAHHM010000088.1:0-29049 GCF_010692445.1 Moorena sp. SIO3E8
GTCAGGCATAGCACAAGTTGTGAAGAGTACAATAGGGTAAGCTGAGCATCGAGTAGGTAAGCAGTTCATCCTTCTATTTTACCATTATCAGCAGCTGCTCAAGTATTTCTGCCGCGCTGCACTAGTTGGTTTCACCTTTTTCTTTCTTAAGCTATTGCCAACAGGTCTTACAATTACGAAGTATCTCATCAATGCCTGCTTCAATGGTTATAGAAATCCGCTGACTAAAGTTGTCGCAGCATGGGTGCTTTTTACCTTATTTTTGAGGATTAAACGGTCAATTGTATTTCTGTATAAAAGCAGGAAATATCCTCATTTTTAAAGATAAATTCAGGTAAATTTTGCCAAACTTTATCCTTCATCCTTTATTTTCCCTCCTTGATGAAACCCTACAAGGAAAGCCTACGGCGAACATCCTTCATCCTGACCCAGTTTCAACTGCTTCAAGTGATACACCCTAGCGGTATCAGTGAGGTTATATTGTAAAGGGGTGATGGTAATGTAGTTGTTGCGAATTGCCTGAACATCAGTAGGGATATCTTGAGGTAAGTGAATATGATCGGGTTGTTCCACATCCTCAATAACTTCACCAGCTAACCAGTAATAGATTTTACCTCGGGGATCAACTCGTTTCTCAAAATTCTCGATATAACGACGAATCCCTTGACGGGTAATGGCAATACCAGCTATTTCTGAGAGCTTAACAGCTGGCACGTTCACATTGAGTAATGTTGTTTTTGCTAAAGGTTGCTCTGACAGCTGATTTAGGAGAGTTTTCGAAAATGAAGCCGCTACTTGAAACTCCTTTGAGGTGTAGGTGGCTAGACTGAAGGCAATGCTGGGAATCCCTCCGATTACCCCTTCCATAGCGGCTGAAACAGTGCCAGAGTAGAGGACATCAGTACCCAGGTTAGAGCCGTGGTTAATCCCAGAAAGCACTAAATCTGGTGCGCTATCCATTAATGCCCACAAAGCCAGCTTTACACAGTCTGAAGGGGTTCCAGAACAAGACCAAGCAGTAACCTTGGGATGGAAGATGTTATCTATAACTTCAGCACGGATGGGCTCATGAAGGGTCAAACCGTGACCAGTTGCTGAGCGCTCTCGGTCAGGACATACTACGGTAACATTGTGCCCCGCTTCAGCGAGGGTGTTGGCAAGGGTACGTACACCAAGGGCGAAGATACCATCATCGTTGCTGATCAGCAATTTCATAGGATATGAGGCTACAGCTAAAGATAAAAGTCGCTGTTCGATTCTAATCTGAAATTGATATATTCTAAGACCATCTACCCCACTCACCTGACCATTTTTTCAGTAAAATGAAACAGTCCTGCATAAATGACAGGGGTTTCCGGTTCTTCTCTTAATAACCTAAAATTACTGATGACAAGCCTCAACGAGATTGAGACCCAACTAGCTACACTCAAAGAAGAAGCAACCATTGCGATCGCTTCTGCTGATACCTTGGAAAACTTGGAACAGTTGCGCATTAATTACCTAGGCAAGAAAGGGCAACTGTCTCAGATATTGCGGGGAATGGGTAAGTTAGCACCAGCAGACCGACCTCAGATTGGTGCGATCGCAAATGTTGTCAAAGAAACCCTCCAGCAGAACCTAGAGCAGAGGCGGCAAGAGCTGAAAGCATCTGAAATTCAGGCAAAATTGCGTTCAGAAACCCTGGATGTGACTATGCCAGGGGTATATCGTCCCCAAGGTCGAATTCACCCCCTCAATAGCACCATTGATCGGGCATTAGATATTTTTGTTGGTTTAGGCTACACCATTGCTACTGGCCCAGAGATGGAGACAGATTACTATAACTTTGAGTCCCTGAATACTCCCCCTGACCATCCGGCTCGGGATATGCAAGATACATTCTACTTGCCGGATGGTAATTTGCTGCGTACCCATACCTCTTCGGTACAGATTCGCTACATGGAAAACCATGAGCCACCGATTCGGATTGTGGCACCTGGTCGAGTTTATCGACGGGATACGGTAGATGCTACCCACTCGGCAGTGTTCCATCAGATAGAACTTTTGGCAGTGGATGAAGGGATAACCTTTACCGACCTCAAAGGTACCCTTAAGGAATTTTTGGAGGCAATGTTTGGGGAAGAGTTAGAAGTGCGTTTCCGTGCCAGTTATTTTCCTTTCACTGAACCTTCAGCAGAGGTGGATGTGCAGTGGAAAGGGAAATGGTTAGAAGTGATGGGTTGCGGTATGGTTGACCCCAATGTACTCAAGGCTGTAGGCTATGATCCTGAAATTTCTACAGGTTTCGCTGCTGGTTTTGGAGTAGAACGTTTTGCCATGGTTCTGCATCAGATTGATGATATTCGTCGCTTGTATAACAGTGATTTGCGCTTTTTGAAGCAGTTTTAGTTTTGATTAGCCTTACTGATAGATTCGACGAAACTATGATTAATCAAAAAAAACAATTACAAAGTAAACCAGAATCATCCAAAGGATAAGTTGACTATATAGCGTTGCTTATCCTTTTGATATCGCCATGAAACTGATTCTGGGTCTTTATCCTGACTCCACTGGTAAAAATCAGGTTTATCTCTTAATTCTTGGAGTGTTGCTGGTGCTACTCCTAATCGTTTAGCTAAGTCTTCTTCACTTAGTCCTTGAAGAAATTCGCTAAGTGAATTAAATTCTGGTGAGTTCATTCCAACACATTAGAGGTTAGCTGAAAAATCCAAAATAATTGCCTAGGCAAACTCAAAAGGAAAAAAGCTGTCGTTAGCTGCGTGCCTGTTACCTGTTAACTGGGTTTTTAACCAAAACCCCTGGTTCTTTCTGAATCGGTAAAGCGTCTAATACATCAGTTTGAGCGCAATACTTTAAATCTTCATGACCATTAAGCCGCAGCAGGCGTTTTCCGTGACTAGCGTAATAGAACATCTCTAATAATTTATCTTGCCACTGGGAGTAAAGTGCGATCGCACCAATTACTTCATCATTACCAGCCATGTCATCCACTGAGTCTCCGGTTTCTTCCATAAGTCTTTGAGTAATCGCCCCAGCACAAACGGTGTCTTCTAGGGAGTAGGCTCCTTCCCAACCTGACCCCACTAGCCAAATAGTATCTGGTTTGTGGGTCAGCAAATACTCCACTGCTGCGACACGATTCACTAAGGCAGCAGCTAGGACTACTGGGGAATTTTGGACACGCTGTAAAGCACGGGTACCGTTGGTGGTACTGATGAATAGTCGCCTTCCATCTACTCGCTCAGGTGTGCAAATTAAGGGCGAGTTACCCATATCACAGCCCTCTACCATTTTACCACCCCTTTCCCCAGCTCGTAGCCGTTTGTCAGTGGGCCATTGTTCGCTGATTTGCATTAACTTGTCGATATCACTGAACACTTGCACCGCTTCAGCACCAGCATTTAAAGCTGTAGCCATGGTAGTCGTGGCTCGCAGGACGTCAATTGCGATCGCACAGTCTGGTAAGGTGTCTTTCGGAGTTTCTTCCGGGGTGTGGTAGATAGATAGCTTCACGGCTTGGATATAGTTGGTTTCTGGACTGCTGAAATTTTCCTTGACATAACTAGCCTGATTAATCTTGCCGATTAAACCAGCCAGCCTAATGGCAGCCCAATTTATCGGGCACGACAGCCACAAATAATAGTATATTAGTTAGCCGGTTCAATCAAGGTACCTGAAGAGATACTAAGGGGTGTTTGAGATTAGGTGGCATTGGCTCATTCAGTGCTCGGTAAATCCCCGACAAATGTTCCCGGAACAGCTGGTCAAAGACGGCATCTTGGTTGGACGAATGACCCTCACCAAACCACCAAAACCAGTCAGAACCTTCTGCTGCATACAAAGCTTCCCAAACTTCTGGATTATTTTCTTCCGTGGCTTCTGGATGCTTGGCTAAGGTTTGTCGTGCTGCACTTAGTAAGTCCCAAGCTTGATTCTTGACTGGGTCACCAATCCAAGTGGTGAAGCTACCATCTATCCAGGAACCACTATGTAGTTTACTGATCGGAATAGTTTCTGTAGGGGAAAATGGTTCGATAAACTCAGAAACCGTTACGAGTTTGATATGAGGATGATCACTCAGACTTTGATAGAGGCATTGGAGGAAGGGTAAACCATCTTCGGAATAGTTTTCCCAGCAATTCTCCCCATCTAAAGCAATCGTGACTAGCCAAGGCTGTTCTAAACCGCTGCAAGCCTCAGATTGCTGGGGTTTCGAGGTGTCAGGGTTACACTCTGCGATCGCAAGGGAAGCGCGAATCCCGTCTAAATGTCCCAGGAAATCAGCCGTTGCCTTAGTCGGTGACATTGACCCATAGGTAAAGCCAATCAAATCTGATAAGTGGTGGTCTCGAAACACAATTGCTAGGTCTTTGTGATCTGTTTCTAGACGATAAGGGCGGTAAAGTAACTCTGGTTCGGTAACATTCCCCCTCTTATCCCGATGGAAACGGTGGTTGATACTGCAAGCCAATACTAATTCATCAGAGCAGATCCAATTAAACCCAGCTTCGGCAATGTAAGGTAAAATTTCAGGACTGACTGACTGTTCGGAAGGCCATAGCCCACGTGGAGCTCGTCCAAATTTTTCTGTATACATCTGCCAAGCCTTCTGGAGGTGTCGGGGAATATCCTCCTCCCACTGAAATCGCTGTTGGGGTAGACTCATCTCAGGAACAGCCACACGACCAGAATTCGTATCCACTAACAACGGTAGAATAGGGTGAGTATAGGGACTTGTAGTTATTTCCAATTGACCAGCATCTTGCATTTTCCGGTGCTGGGGGATGATGCGGCTGAGGATTTCTCGTTGCTTGGAGTAAATGCGCTGTCGGTCTGACAAAGTGAAGTTTCGCCCCTGCTCTAACCATCTAGCAATATCGGGATCATCCCAAAACAACGGATCAATCCACGCTAGGTTATGCCATGCTAGTAGATCGCTGTAATCCTCTAATGTCCAATTGTTTAGGCACCACTCTTTCCCTTGATCTTGGCGGCTCTCATACAGTTCCCGATAGCGGGGATGGGGGTCAATCAGGGTGTAGTGATTGGCATCAAAGAAATGTTCGATAATAAATTGCTTCTGGTGTTGAGTCAGTTGTTCAGTGGAGGTTAGCGCTAGGGTCAGATAAGGATCGAAAGCAGTACCATCAATGTAATCTTCTAGTTGCAAAATTAGAGTTGGTACTAGATTCACCGTTTGATGCAACTTAGGGTAGCTCTCTAGGAGCAGCACCAAATCTAGGTAATCTTTCGTGCCATGTAGGCGTACCCAAGGTAGATGATATTGGCCTGATGCCACCGAGGCACCCTTGTGGGATTTATAAATCGGTTGGTGCTGATGCCAGATAAAGGCAACGTATAGAGGATGAGACATGGTGCGATCGCTATCCTAAACCTTAACCATGATATCGATCATCAGTCATCAGTCCTTAGTCATTAGTCATTTCTCACAGAAAGCTAGCATTAACATAGTTATCATGAAATTACCAACGTGATGCGATTAGCACCCGTGATTTATCCGGGGTATATAAGCGTGCTTGACGAATAAATTCGTCAATGGATATTTTTTTCTTCTGTTGTCGGCAATACCTGTCTTGATGCTGTTGCAAATGGGGGAAACCCCCTGATTAAGGGGCTGGATCGCTCTTTATAGCACTTTGCTATATAATAGGAAGTCAGACAACTAACTGGCCTGACTATAAGTAGACAACGTAAAAACGTGTTAAAAGAATGATACGTGCGTAAACCAGTCTAACCTACTGGTCGTCTATGAAACGATTAAGGTCGATATTGTATTGTAGTTCATTGTCTCCCATCTCCTTCTAAAAAAGGTACGGTGGGGCACACCGGAACCTGGATCACAGATCTGAACGCTGGGGGAGATTTGGCCTCTACTGTGGTTGGTGAAAACCAGTCATGGCAAGCCGGATCGTTGAGCCAAGAATCCCCGTTTCGCGGGGAGTGTCAAAATTTAGTTGAGGTTTATTATGTCAGAAACAATGGCACTGACTCCAGAAAATGTTGAAACAGTCCTGGATGAGATGCGTCCTTACCTGATCGCTGACGGTGGGAATGTGGAGCTAGTTGAGTTAGATGGTCCGACTGTTAAATTAAGACTCCAGGGAGCCTGCGGGTCTTGCCCTAGCTCTACCATGACCCTGAGAATGGGGATTGAGCGCCGCTTAAGGGAATTTATCCCTGAAATCGCTGAAGTGGAGCAAGTAATCTAAGCGGAATACTCAGTTAATTACTGCGGAGTGCTGAGTTTTTAGGCGATTATACTTGCTCTGATCTCGATGGGAAACAGTAGGGGCACGCTCAGATGGTGTCCCTACAAAATATCTGTCTTTCAAACCATTGCTAACCGCTATAACATTTCCATTGTATTTGTTAACATAATCCCTGATGTAAAGGCTTACATCGAAAAGGAAAAAGGCAAGATCTAATAAAGTAGATAGGGAAGTATATAGGGATTTTGGGTAATTTCAAATCACTGTAATTATTTTTAACAATTAATTTTAAAATCCTATAGGAGGTATTACTAATTGCTAATCAATTTAAGAAATTAACAAACTAATAAATTAAACTAATAAATTATCCCAGAGAAGAGAGTGAAAGCCTTTTACCAGTACTAAGCAATTCTGTGAAGGTTGGAGCCGATAATGGAGGACTGAAGCAATAACCCTGAATTTCATCACACTTATGACCACACAGGAAAGCCAGTTGGCTAGCTGTCTCGACCCCTTCCGCCACCACCTTCAACTTGAGACTGTGAGCCATTTGCAAAATCGCAGTCGTAATGGCTTCGTTTTTGACATCCTCTGTAAGTTGGCAAACGAAAGAACGGTCAATTTTTAACACATCAAAGGGAAATAGTCTCAGATAGCTCAGAGAAGAGTAACCGGTTCCAAAATCATCAATGGAGATCTGAATACCAAAGGACTTTAACCGTTTTAAGGTAGCGATCGCATGGTCTGGATTCTCCATCAGGGTACTTTCGGTTAATTCCAATTGCAAATATCTCGCTTCAAGTTCGGTTTCTTCAAGAATTGCTACGATGGAGTCACTGAGATTGGGTTGATTAAACTGATGTCCCGATAAATTTACAGCGATTTGTACTGGGGACAAGCCTTGAGTTTGCCAGAGTTTGGCTTGGGTACAGGCTTTTCGGAGTACCCACTCTCCTAGAGGCACAATCAAACCAGTTTTCTCGGCTAGGGGAATGAATTTAGTTGGAGAGATTGCTCCCAATTCTGGATGATACCAACGGATTAAGGCTTCTGCCCCCTCGATTTCTCCAGTGCTGAGATTTACTTTGGGCTGATAGTAAACTTGAAGTTCATCCTTTTGCAATGCTTGGCGCAATTGTAATTCTAGCCATAGGGCTTGTTGGGATTTGTCACCAATCGAAGCAATATAAAATTCGTAAGCCTTCTGTCCTTTTTGTCCAGCATTTTCTCTGGCTCGGTTGGCATGGGTGATCAGGGTATTTAGATCAAGAGCATCCCTACCAAAGCAGGCAATCCCGATTCTAGGGGTCAGGACAATCTCATATTCTCCTATAGTAAAGGGTAAGGATAAAGCATCGATCAGTGTTTCCGCCATCAGCCCTATCTCTGTCTGGTTAATTGTAGTAGCTAGCAATATCACAAATTGATCTATCCCTAAGTTAGCCACTGTATCCAAAGGTCCAACCCTACCAAGAAGTCGTTTGGCCACTGCCTGAAGTAACAAATCACCACTAACAGGGCCTAGGATATTGTTGATCTGATTAAGTTGGTCAAAACTTAAAGACAGCACTGGCAGACGACGATAACGTCCCTGTCGTTGTATCAGTAGTTGATTAAATCGCTCTTCTAGCAAGAGTCGGTTCGGTAAGTTAGTAACCTGGTCATAACGGAGTAGATAGTCCAGTTGAGCTTGCACTTTTTTCAGTTCAAGATGATGGCACTTGGTTTGATAAAGTCGTTTTTGTAGTCGAGTCGCGATCGCATCTAGCAATTCCTCGCGCTTAACAGGCTTGATCAGATAATCATCAGCCCCTAACCTCATCCCCATACGCCAATCTGACCAGTCAGCTTTGGAGCTGAGGAAAATAAAGGGAATCGCAGCAGTGATGGGATGTTGCTGCAGAGTCTTTAAAACACCATAACCATCTAGCTGAGGTATGATTATATCACAAATAATTAAATCTGGCTGCTCCTCTTGAGCAAGCTTGACCCCACTGCTACCGTTGTCACTACTAATCGTTTCGAACCCTTCTGCTCTGAGCAGGGTGAGGAGGTTCTTCCGAATTATTGGCTCGTCTTCAATTACTAGAATCTTATTCATACTGGTTTGGACTTAAATCAGGTGTAGTGGACATAAAAGGTGACCTTGAACAGGGTTTTGCGAAGGAACAGCGTAAAGATAGAACGAGGTATTTCAAGACTGCAAGGGATCGCCCACAGTCGGAGCACAGTAAGAACACCAGGTTTCGTTGGTGTAGCTGCGTTTCGGTACGGGTGTCGGTTACTAACTCAGTAGTATTGGCAGTATGTTACCTAGACTTGGTATCAGTAATGAGGTAAGCAGATACTTCATGATTGTTTTCTGTTGGTAGTTATTTGGAGCTATTAACTGAGTATATTGGTATCTTAATTTACTAGAAAATTTTCTTTATTGAAATAAAAAAACATGCTTATCTTTGATAACTAAGGGCTAATATAGGGGCGGATTTGTATAAGAATTAACAATTATAATGATGTTCACAAAAACTTCACATTCATTAAGTTTTTTTATTAAAAACTACTTAATGAATAACTATCCCTAGCATGGCGTTTATTCGACCTTTAAAAAAAAAGTCAACCTTATCACTAGCTTGTGTCAATAAACATTTGCATACAATGCGTTAAAGCACGTGTAAGTATTTGAAAGTATTTTAATTAAATTCGATTATGATTAATTAGCGATTAATCAGCCGTCAAGATTTATGAGCTATCCATCCGGTAGTTTGATCAAAACTTATGGGATAATTGGACTATAATTCAGCATAATTTTGCTGAATTTGGTAGATAAATACTATGATAATCATTCACAGGGCACATTTAAATTGATAGCTTTTCATGTAGAGGCTGATTAATAGGCATTAGCACTAAGCAGGGATCCACCCTGATTGCCCCGCAACCAAGCTCGAAGCGCGGTTAACCGTTAACCCTCAGTCAAGCCTCAACATCACCCTGTAACTTTTGCTGTGCCAATTAGATGGTTAACAACTTACTAAGCTTACTAAGCGGGTTTATAAACGATTTGTAAACACCCAGAAGGCCAAAAGTTATTGTAGTGCTGGTCTATTGTCCGTCTGATCGTTCACAACCTATTTATTTTGGCTATATAATTCTTGAATTTTAAGTAATTTTTATTCCAATAACTCATAGAGTTAATCATTATAATTTTCCTCACACCTAAACCACGATATTAGTTATTAATTAATCTATTGTTACCGAAGTGGTGGATTAGCGCATCAACCGTATGACTAAATAAGTATGGGCATAATCACTTAATTTAGCTTAGATACGTTATAGTTAGTTTACTTACGCCCTTCGATATAGCTAACATCACCCACCTTGACCCTGAAGTCATACCTATAAGTCATACCTATCTGCTGCTGTAACCCCCTTTGATTAGCTAGTTATAGCAATGACTCCAGTACTATAACCTGCTATTAGAAAAAAAAAGCAACTAAAGGAAATATTTAGTACTTATGGCTGATAGTTTACGACCTATTACGTATTTTTACATATGCACTTCAGGATGACTACTCTAGAAAATCCGTTAAATCTCGAATGCCGAAAGCAGTTTAGGTGAGTTTTCCTAGATATTGAAGGCTAGCCTAGCTTACAAACAAGCTACTAGCTAACAACCAGGGTCAGTATCATCCTAGACCCAGGGACTATTTATATATCTTTGTGTTCTCAATTAGGGAAAATCCTCCATGGCTCAACGAAAGTCAATCAAGCTTCGTCGTAGATACTTACGACCATTAGTCAGTGCTTCCCTCATTCTCGGTAGTTTGTTTCAGCTAGCAGTACCTGTATTTGCGGATGGAACTGATGCTGGTGTACAGATTATTAACCAGTCGGAAGCTACCTATGAAGACCCCAACAATCCAGGGGTTACCATCGACGCGACCTCAAACACTGTGATCGTTGAGGTCGCTGAAGTGGCTGGTTTGCTGGTTCAACCTGATGGTGTTAATGACGTCAACCTAGGTAGTATTGCTACTGGTGATACCTTGCAATTTGACTTCGTGATTACCAACATTGGTAACGAAGACACCAATATTGCGATTCCTGGTCTTGATAACATCGCCATCACTGGTTTAGATCCCGATCCTGCTGCTCCTACTCCTATTACAGTGACAGCTGACTTGGATGGGAATGGCGATTTCGAGACAACTATTCCAGCAGCTGGTTTTACCACAACCACTCCCATTGCTGCTGATGGCAGCATTAAGGTACGGGTTGAAGGTACGGTTATTGTAGATGAAGCAGGGGCTCCGATTAATGTCCAGTTAGGTGATACCGGACCTAACGACAATAGTCCTGCTACTGATAACCAGCCGGATGCTGATGATGGTTCCAATCCTAATGAAGTTACTACCGTAGATGCTGATCCTACCGAAGCTCCGGTCAATGGTGAGCGTGAAGGTTCGGCGTTCCAAGAGGTCTTACTCTCTACAGAGATTAAGGAACTAGCCACCATCACTGTTCTCAAGCGAATCATAGGTCCGAATAATATTGATCTAGTTGATAACGGTGACGATCCTAATAGTGCTAGCGATGATAAAATTACTTATCGCTTAGACTTCCGGGTTGAGTCATCTAACCCAGCGATTAATTTCCAAGCTGCGGATCTCGAAGGAACTACTATTACCGTTGATGGTGCGCCAGTTCAGCGGGTTTTGGTTTCTGATGTCATTCCCGAAGGTACAGTATTTGATACTGACCCTGCAAAAGCGCCTACTGCCCCAGCAGGCTGGACAGTGGTCTACTCTGATGACGATCCAGCGGTAACTGGTCGTGACGCCCTGAGCGTAGACTGGTCTGCTACCCCCCCAGCTGATGTTAAGCGCATTGGTTTTATTGCTGACGGTCCTATTACTGCAGGAACCTCCACTGAAGCTGATGCCAATGGCTTCAGCTTTGGTGTGATCACCAGTGGGTTACCGGTTGCTGGTGGTGAAGTCGCTAACATTGCTCAGGCATTTGGTGAAACTGTCGGTGACCCAACGGATGAAGTGGTCTACGATGAATCCGGTGACCAAAATCCCAACAACTACAATGATGATGGTACACCACCGGATGAGACTGGTACCGACTTCAACCCAGCTACAGACCTTGGTATTGCCAATCCCAGTGCTGATGGTGTTGATGAAGACAATGACAACACAGGTGAAGGACCTAAGGGTGAAGACACTGTAGTTACCATTACTGCAGACATTGAGACTACCAGTCAAATCCTCAATGGTCCAGAGAATCGACCCAACGCCATTGGTCCAACCAATGACAATGATGACTTCACTAACCAGTCCACAACTATTCCAGCTGGAACAGCTCAGGGTATCGACATTGACCCAGGTGCGGTGACCTTCGACAATACCGTTGAGAACCCCAATGCTACTAATTTAGATAACGTAACCTTGTTGCCAATTGCGCCTTCAGTCGGTAATGCGGCGACTAATGACCCTCAAGTTAATCCTCAATTCACCACTCCAGTAGACTTTGGACCAGATAACCAGATTCCTGATAACACTACGGTCACGATCAGGTACGAGCCAGAGACAGGTCCAATTCTTGAGGCGACTTACACCTACACTGAAGCTGGTGGTTTTACCCTCACTGGTGGTACAACAGTTAATGTTGGTACTCTCACACCAGGTCAGCAATTGGATTACGAGGTAATTGTTGACTTACCTGAGACAGCTCAAGTTCAGGGTTACGGGATTCCGATTGTTGCCTTTGTGGACAACACCACGGACGGAAACTTTGATGTCACTGAAGACACCGTCTTCAACATTACTGTTGACCGTCCCTACACTGGTTATATGCAGATGGTGCAAGAAGCTCGGATTCTGGATACTGATGGTGTAACAGTGATTCAGGACTTCTCCGGCGGAGATCCCACAGGTGATCAGGAAGGTACCCTCGCGGAACGGGCTAAGCCTGGTCAGTTTATCGAGTACCGAATTACCTACACCAATATCTCTGAACCACTAGTGGGTGCTGGTAACGTAGTTTTGGATGCTGAGAACTTCACCATTACTGAGGATGGTACTGCAGCTCCTAACAACTGGGTTACTGTCACCACTCACGAGCAAGGAACTGACCCATCTCAGGGTACTGTGGAGTACTTCAATAATACCTTATCCTTTGGAAATACTGACCCAGCTAGCGGTGAGGAAGTGACTAGGTACGTCAATGAAGTTGGTACTGTTGCTCCTGGCGACAATGGATCCTTTGTCTTCCGTCGTAAGGTGGACTAATCTTTAATGCTCTGAAGTAGTAAGTATAGCGCTACGCTTAGCGTCAGAAGTCAGAAGTCAGAAGTCAGAAGTTGACTCTAACAAGGTTTTAGGGTGCGTAGTGGCGTGGCACACCTAAAAATGTTTGTTGGGTTGAGCGGTAGGGAAACCCAACAATGCGTTACTGGTGTTGGGTTTCATTCTTCAACCCAACCTACGCTTATTGCACCATTTTAGATGTGTCAGTCCAGTAGGGTGCGTTAGGGGCGGGCTTGCTATCATGTTAACACCGAGCGCCAGTGTTGGAACAGCCCGCCCCGTAACGCACCACCCAAGGGTGAGTCCTGATTTTCTCGGTCCCCAGGGGACAGCCCGCCCGAGGAAGGAAACGGGCAAGATGCCCGTTCCACGTCTGATGCCCGTTCCATGCCTGATGCCCGTTCCACGCCTGATGCCCGTTCCACGCCTGATGCCCGTTCCACCCACCGGATCAAACAGCAAAAGTGAGATACACCGGTGTAACTCCTGGTTGTTGACCACGTTTTGAGTCAACCTTAGGTGAGCCACTAATCAAGTCATTTCAGCCTACCCTGCGGGAACGCTATCCGGCGAACAGCCTTCCTACTTCAGCCTTAAAGCTTCAGCGTTCTATAAAATTGTTGTAATTATCAAGAGGTTTATTGCAAATGAAACGTTCATCAATTCTCGGTCTGGGTGCGATCGCATTAATTGTTGCTGTCCCTTTTGTAGGTAAGACTCCTGTATTAGCTGGTTTACAGGAAGCTGGGGAAGTGATTGTCCAAAACATCATGCGCCCCAAAGTGCAGTTGAAATTAGTGGCTAAGAAGAAGATAGTAGAAGTTGATACTGAAGGTAAAGAAAATATTACTTGGCAAGCCCTAGAGAACAAAGCCATTGTCAAACCAGGAGATACCCTTCGTTACACTGTCAAAGGTGAAAATGCTGGGGAAGTGGAAGCTGACAATCTGATGGTTACCCAACCCATTCCCCGTGCTACCATGTATATCCTTGATTCCGCTAGCAACAGCAATGGAGCAACGATAACTTACAGCATTGATAATGGAGAGACTTTTATAGAACAACCTACTATTGAAGTCACCCTTGAAGATGGCACAGTAGAAACTAAACCTGCCCCTGCTTCAGCTTACACTCACGTTCGCTTTGAGTTTCCAGAATCCCTCGATCCCAAAGCAGTTTTAGAAGCATCTTATGATGTCACTGTTCGCTAGTAATTAACAATTAGCGATTAGTGATTAGTCATTAGCAATTAGTCATTTGTAAATACAAATAAACTATTATTAATTACAAGTGACTTATAAAGTAAGACTCATAAATTATGACTGTAAGCATTCAGCTGTCAGTCGTCAGCCCTCAGCCATTCCCGTAGCGTGACGCATAAGCTGTTCGCGTAGCGTGGCCAAAGGCCTTTAGCACCTCAAGTAGCGTGCGCGTAGCGCTATAGCTGAATCCTTACTTATGACTAATGACTAATCACTTAAGATGATACTTATGTTATTTATTTTTATAACGTAAGTACAGGGACTTAAATAATTTATTGAATAGCCAATATTACTCATTCTGTCCGTTGTAACAGTTTTTATAGGGCTAAATAAAATTCTGTATTAATACTTATATTTTAATGAATAATAAGTATTGATTATTAGAGGAATTAGAGATTTTAGTAAAAAGCGTCTTACAGCATTGTTCTTGTAGCTATTTCGATACATAATAGGTCAGAATAATATAGCATAATAAGTATTAAAAATACATAGATATAGATAATGAAATAATCAGCGCAATCTGCGCTATTTTTTGCTTAAATTTACGTTTTTTATATAAAAAAAACGACAATAGTTTTAAATAAAAAAAATAACCGAAATTTTAAATTTTATAAAAACACCGAATTTAACTAAACAAAACTATCCAGTGATTTACTATCAAAATGTCCAAATCAACCCCTTACTGGAAGAAGCGTTTCCCAAAGCTGCTAGCAACAGCTTTAATAGCAGGTATCTTACCCACATCTCCACCAGTACTATCCCAAACTCAGACAGCTGAAATTTCAGCAACAACTGGTCAGACACCGCTACAGTGTACAGCTCCTGAAACAGTAGAAGCAACTGTGATCAATCAAGTCACTTATCGGTACCAAATGCCTCGTGCTCCGAGGGGAAGATCGTCTCCACCTAGTGAGTTCTTCATTACTGGTACTTCTAGGAAAGTGAACACTGAAACCTCTAAACAAGGAACTCTCAATCTGGTATCTCAGGGGATTCAAGATGGGGAAGGCCAGTTGGTATTTGGCTTAGGTGCTATGACTGATGCCCTTGAGGATGAACTAGTAACCTTGGGCTTTACTTCAGAAGAAGCCAGCAATGCCAGTATCCAAGCAGTAATGAGTTTTGCTAATTCATCCACTGACACTACCGCTGATCAAGTCATCACTGCTGCCAAAACTGCTATTGAAGAAGCAATACCGAATAAAGCTGCACTCTTAAATGGGGAGAATAGTCAGACAGATCAAGTCATAGCTCTAGTCTTTACTGGACTAGCTCAACAAGGCTTAGAATCTATTGGTATTGCTGAAGCCGATGCCGCAACTGCTGAAAATACTGCCGCTGGCTTAATTCCAACTGACTTAAGTACCACTACTTTTACCGAGATTCGCCAGCAAGCATTTGATGAAGCGCTCAATGCTATCCCTGAACAACAACAACTCTTGAGCCAAGCTAAAGACTCTCTTGAGCAAGACCTAGGAAACATTCAGTCTGGTCAAGGGTCGCGGGTGCAATCGGGAGATGTTGTGAGTTTCCGTTATGCCTTGCTTAATACCGGAGATGCAGCAATTGAAGTAGAAACTCCCCAAGCTAATGTGATTGCTCAAAGTGGCTTGGTGGGGTCAGCTTCGATTGGCAATGTAACTGTTGAGGGTTTGGAGGAAACCCCGGAAACCCTGACAATCGAGCCTGGGCAGGAGGTGGTGCTGAATGTGCAAGTGGCAGTTAATGCGGCTGAAGACAACGATGAACAAACTATAGCTCTAGGATTTAGCAGTAATTGTGGTCAAGACAATACTTCCCTACAAACCGCACAACAGACCATAGCTACTATAGCTCCTACACCAGACCCCAGCTTAGAACTGATTGACCCGTTTGGGGAAATCCGGGGTTGTGACAATGAACTGTTGGATGACTATACCGGATTTAGCGTTGGCTTATTTGATCCAGACCCCAATGACCCCACAGGATTCTTGAATGCTGTAGAACTCACCACCACTGAATTTCCCGATGACCCCAATAACACCATTCCGGAAGGGATTCAACCTAACACTACCAATGCCAATCCCTTTTTCCTTAGCAATGAGGACAATGAAAACCGAGGTAGATACAGCTTTCTGTTTGATCGAGACCGAGGTCAGTTAGACCTCGGTCGAAGCTACATTTTGGTGGTTAATCCACCCGCTAATAGCAATTTCCTGCAACGACGGATTCGACTGACGATCACTAATGTTGATGAAGCGCAAAGTATAGTCTCCTATACTGCTACGTCTTTAGATGGTTTACCGATTAGTACCGATGCCAATCCCACAGAAATACAGGGTGAATTCCTGATTCGGAATGCGGAACGGGAAGGTCTGGTTTTGGGATTGTTGAATGTAGATACGGGTATTTGTGACCTTGAATCGATTCGGATTACCAAGAGCGCAGACCGAGCTACGGCTGAACCAGGAGATACTATCATCTATCGCCTCTCTTTGCGCAATCTAGCCAGTAGTGCTGTGCAAGACATTGTAGTCACTGACGACTTACCCCTAGGATTTAAATTCCTTGAAGATTCTGTCCGGGGCGAGTTACAGCAAGAATCAGTGGATATTGAAACCACACGAGATGGCGCAACAATTACTTTCACGACAACAGAGCCAATTCCAGAAGGTGGAGTATTGAACATTGCTTATGGGGTGCAAGTTACCCCAGATGGCATCCGGGGTGACGGGGAGAACTCAGCAATTGTTGCTGCGGAACGGGATGACAACGGTTGGGATATCAAAGATGGGCCAGTGGTTCATCGAGTACGAGTTGATCCCGGCATTATTTCCGACTGCGGCACCTTACTAGGTCGAGTATTTGTAGACAAAAACTTTGATGGTCATCAGCAACCAGGAGAACCGGGAGTTCCTAATGCGGTGATCTTTATGGAAAACGGTAACCGAATTACTACTGATGCCAATGGTCTGTTCTCGGTGAAAAACGTTCTACCGGGATACCACACTGGAGCTTTAGACCTGACTAGCCTTCCAGGTTACACCCTAGCTCCCAATACCCATTTCAGTGAAGGCAACAGTCAATCGAGACTCGTGCGTTTAGAGCCTGGTGGTATGGCACGCATGAACTTTGCAGTCACTCCGACCTTCAACGAAGAGGATCAGCAATGAAATTAATTGATAATTATAACATATCTTGTAAACTACAGCTAATGGGAGCGATCGCTGGTAGCGTTACCATGGTGCTGTATCCTGCTATCGCTGAAGCTGAATCAAGCCAAGCAGCAGAGGAAAATTTACCAGTCATTGACCTGAAGCCAAGTCAACTACCTAGCCTTGAGCTTAAACAAGAACCAATCCTCAGCTTCAATCCCGGTCTGGTTCCCTCCCTAAACCAAAATGATCTATCAACAACAATTGGTCTAAGACAGCGTTCCAGTTTTAACATCAACGATGGACAATTTCCTAGGGTCGATCTCAGGTCAGATCAAGTCCCTAGGCTCAACTGGAAACGAGAACCTATCGTTAGTTTCAACTCGACTCTGACTCCTTCACCAGTCCAACAGACAGAGCTCTCCTCAGACATCGCCCTCGCACCTGTAGTGGACTTGAGTAAAGGTTCGCTACCTAGTTTTGCTCTACTGCCTGGTCAACTACCTCAGCTGAACTCACCAAAAGCTCTACTTGCTAATCTAGACCTGAAACAACAGCAAAGGGTTAGTCTTAACAATAGTGTCAATACTGAAGCTAGAGAAACTATACCGATTGACCTACGGTCACGCTACGCGAACGCGCCAAGTCGGTCAGATACTAAGATTGCTTATGCACCTGGTATCGATATCCAACTCGAACAATTACCGAACTTTGCTGTTAATAGTGAATTCCCTAACTTAAATTTAAGTAACGCTAAATTAGACAACCTTCAACTGCCCTCCCAGCAAAGGGTTAGTCTCAATCCCAATATCAATACTAAAGCTAGAGAAACTATACCGATTGACCTATGGTCACGCTACGCGAACACAACAAGTCGGTCATCTACTGAAATTGCCATTGGCCGTAGGTCAGGCTACGGGATTGACCGTAGGTCAGGCTACGGGATTGACCGTAGGTCAGGCTACGCGATCGCATCTAGTATCGACTTCCAGCAGAGAAAATTACCTGAGTTTGCGGTTAATCGTGAATTACCTAAGATCGATTTAACTAACGATAAGTTAGACAACCTTCAACTGCGTACGCCCCAAAGGGTTAGTCTCAATCCTAGAGTTAATCCTGAAGCTAGAGAAACTATACCGATTGACCTATGGTCACGCTACGCGAACGCACCAAGTCAGTCACCTACTGAGATGGCGATTGCAGCTAGTATCGACTTCCAACAGGGACAATTACCTGAGTTTGCGGTTAATCGTGAATTACCTAATATCGATTTAAGTAACGATAAATTAGACAACCTTGAGCTGCGTTCGCGTAGCGTGGCCGTAGGCCAATCGCCCCAAAGGGTTAGTCTCAATCCTACGGTTAATCCTCAAGCTAGAGAAACTATACCGAACGCGGAAACTCAGTCAAATCAAGAGATTGCGTATGCACCTGATCTCGATATCCAAGTGGGAGACTTACCCAACTTTGAGCTCAATGGTAATCAATTACCTAAAATCGATTTAACTAACGATAAGTTAGACAACCTTGAGCTGGGTATGCCCCAAAGAGTTAGTTTTAATAGTATCAATAATGAAGCTAGAGAAACTCTACCGATTCCAGAAACTCAGTTAGACCAAGACATTGCTTACGCACCTAGTATTGATATCCAAGTTGGAGACTTACCCAACTTTGAGCTCAATGGTAATCAATTACCTCAGATAGATTTAACTAACGATAAGTTAGACAACCTTGAGCTGGGATTGACCGTAGGTCACGCTACGCGAACGCCCGAAAGGGTTAGTTTTAATAGTATCAATAATGAAGCTAGAGAAACTCTACCGATTCCAGAAACTCAGTTAGACCAAGACATTGCTTACGCACCTAGTATTGATATCCAAGTTGGAGACTTGCCTAACTTTGAGCTCAATGGTAATCAATTACCTCAGATAGATTTAACTAACGATAAGTTAGATAACCTTGAGCTGGGTACCCCCGAAAGGGTTAGTTTTAATAGTATCAATAATGAAGCTAGAGAAACTATACCGAACGCGGAAACTCAGTCACCTCAAGAGATTGCCTATGCACCTGATCTCGATATCCAAGTTGGAGACTTACCCAACTTTGAGGTTAATGGTGAATTCCCTAACTTAGATTTAACTAACGATAAGTTAGACAACCTTGAGCTGCGTTCGCGTAGCTTGGCCGTAGGCCAATCGCCCCAAAGGGTTAGTTTCAATCCTACTGTTAATAATGAAGCTAGAGAAACTATACCGAAGGCGGAAACTAAGTTAGACCAAGAGATTGCTTACGCACCTGGTATTGATATCCAAGTGGGAGACTTACCTAACTTTGAGGTTAATGGTGAATTCCCTAAGATCGATTTAACTAACGATAAGTTAGATAACCTTGAGCTGCGTACCCCCCAAAGGGTTAGTTTTAATAGTATCAATAATGAAGCTAGAGAAACTCTACCGAAGGCGGAAACTAAGTTAGACCAAGAGATTGCTTACGCACCTGGTATCGATATCCAAGTGGGAGACTTACCTAACTTTGAGGTTAATGGTGAATTCCCTAAGATCGATTTAACTAACGATAAGTTAGATAACCTTGAGCTGGGATTGACCGTAGGTCACGCTACGCGAACGCCCCAAAGGGTTAGTTTTAATAGTATCAATAATGAAGCTAGAGAAACTCTACCGATAACAGAAACTCAGTTAGACCAAGACATTGCTTACGCACCTGATATTGATCTCCAATTTGGAGACTTACCCAACTTTGAGGTTAATGATGAATTCCCTAAGATCGATTTAACTAACGATAAATTAGACAACCTTGAGTTGCCATCCCAGCAAACCGTTAGTCTCAATCCTACTGTTAATCCTGAACCAATCCAGCAGATAGAAGCATCACCACCAGTAATTGAACCGAGTCAAGAGCAACTAATTAGCTTTAACCTAAGACAGGAACAATTAGCAAGCTTTGACCTAACAGATGAACAACTTATAAGCCTGGATTTGACACAGGAGACATCATTCAACCTTGACCTAAAACCAGTTGAACTTCCAACAATTGCTTTTGCGGAATTAGGAGAAGAGTACCAAGACACTCTCGAAATCGCCAACTACTGGATACGGCAAAGAAGACGCAACCGCAGACAAAGACGCCAACAACGAATAAGAGAATCGACTCCATCTCCTACTTCTAAACCCAAATCATCCTATTTAAAAGTACTTGCCCCTACTTCGGATAAGGTATTAGATATCCCAGCAACTAGCATTATTTTACAATATGCTTTGGGAGCTGAGGTGGAACTTCGGGTCAATGGTGAACTGATAGACCCCTCCTTCATTGGACGCACAGAAACAGATACACTAACTAATCTTATAACTCAGACTTGGTATGGTATTGTCCTTAAGGAAGGGGAGAATACGATCACTGCCACTATCGCTGGGTCAGATAACGTAATTTCTATACCGGTACAAGTAAGGGGAAGACCCGATAAACTGGTTGTGGAAACCCGCGAGGCTCGTATCCCAGCCGATGGACGTTCTCTAGCAACGGTTAAGGGTCGGTTATTGGATAAATTCGGTAATGTCTCTCACCGCGATAGCATTGTTACCTTATACACTAGTGACGGTGAGTTCGTTGGTGTAGACCAAAACCCAGACCAACCGGGATTTCAGGTAGAAGCTCGCAAGGGGCAATTTACGACTGAACTGCGTTCAGGCTTAGACGCTAAAACGATTCGGATTAGTGCTGCTACTAATGATTTAGAAGCCTTTACCCAAATGCAGTTTGAAACTGCACTGCGCCCGAGTTTAATAACTGGCGTGATCGATATGCGTTTGGGAACTGAAGGGACAGACTTTTTCAAGGGCTTTCGGGACTTTTTACCAGAAGATGAAGATGATGACACTAAATTTGACATCCGATCTGCTGCTTTCTTCACTGGAAGCCTTGGCGATTGGTTAATCACTGGGTCATTTAATACTGACCATGCTTTGAACAAAGGCTGTGATTGTAATGATAGTAATCGGTTATTTCGCGAGTACCAATCCTCTGAACAAGACTATCCCGTTTACGGTGATAGTTCGACAGTGGATGTAACTACTCCTTCTATCGATAATGTCTATCTGAGGCTAGAACGCTCTGGTACAAAAGTAGGAATAGAAGCGGACTATTTGATGTGGGGGGATTACAACACTGAGGAGTTTTCTAGACGCTCTCAGCTATTTACTTCCACAAGGCGCAAACTCCATGGCTTCAAGACTAACTACAACTTTGGTAAGTTTCAAGTTACTGGATTGTTCGCCAATAACGTAGAAGGCTTCCAGCGGGATACGATTGCCCCTGATGGTACTAGTGGTTTTTACTTTCTGTCTCGGCGACTATTGGTTCCTGGTTCAGAAGAGGTTTATATCGAGTTAGAAGAACTACAGCGACCTGGTACTGTAATTCAACGAGAACGTCTCAGTCGGGTCAGTGACTATGAAATTGACTATGACCGTGGCACCTTATTGTTCAACCAACCAATGTTACGTACTGACTTGGATGAAGAAGGACAAGTCTTAGTGCGGCGGATTGTTGTTACTTATCAATTTGATGGGGATAGCGAAGATACTAATATTTACGCAGGTCGGTTTCAATACAACTTCTCTCGGGAACTTAATCAAGAGAGTTGGCTCGGTGCTAGCTATCTACGGGAAAATCAGGGAGCTAGGGACTTTGAACTTTATGGTGTTGATGGTTTGTTCTCCTTTGGGGAGAATGTTCAATTAATCACAGAATACGCTCACTCTACCAATGATTCTGACGAATTAGGCTTAGTCAGCGGTTCAGCCTACCGCGTCCAACTAGACGGCAAATTTGGTGATGCTTTCTCCGGTAAGGCTTATTTGCGCTCCACTGAAACTGGCTTTGCCAATAACGCTACCGTTAGCTTTGTTCCTGGTCAAACCCGTTATGGTGCTCAGTTTCTGGCCAAACTAACTGATACGACTAGTTTTCGGGTACAGGTAGACCGGGAAACTAACCGAGGTATAGCTCCCCGAGTTGTTACTAGCTTTGGTGATTTATTCGACCCCCGTACCGAACCCCAGGCTGGTAATCGGGTGGATAATTCTCTAACTACTGTAATTGCGGGGATTAAGCAACGTATTGGTCCGGGTAGCCTCCAACTCGACTGGGTGTTTCGCGATCGCGAAGACCGTAAAGATGATTCTAGAAGTCGTACATCCAATCAGTTGCGATCGCGTTTTAAGATGCCCTTAACTGATAGGCTCACTTTCCAGGCTCTAAATGAACTAACCTTATCTAGCGAAACCGATTCAGTGTATTCAGACCGGACTGCGATCGGATTAGACTGGCGAGTATATCGAGGAATTACCATCAATATCGGACAACAATGGTTTACCCGAGGGCAATTTGAGGGACAGGAAATTACCCATCTTGGTATCAGTGGCGATTACAATCTTGGCTCTGATACCACTATCTCTGGACGTTACTCCATTGTTGGCGGATTAGATCAGATGACCGGTCAGGGCGCTATCGGATTGAAGCAGGGCTGGACGATTTTCCCTGGCATGCGACTAAACCTTGCTTATGAGCGGGTATTAGGTAATTTCCTTGGAGAAAACGCTGCTGCTGATCAGTTCAGTCAACCTTACGCTTTTGGTCAAGGAGCCTCAGCCCTTGGATTTGAGAGTGGAGAAAGCTACAGTATCGGTTTTGAATACACTGACAGTCCCGATTTCAAAGCCAGCTTCAAATGGGAGCATCGTTCTTCTAATCGTGGCAACAACACTGTCATCACTGGTGCCGCCTCTGGGAAATTGTCTCCTGCTATAACTGCTTTGTTTAGTTATCGACAGGCGAATGCTGCTAATCAAAGGCTTAGGAGCCGATTAGGAAACTCGATCAATTTCAGGCTAGGTGTTGCTTACCGTAATCCCGCAAGCGATAACTTTAACGCTTTAATGCGCTATGAATTTCGCCAGAATCCCGCTACTATTCCCGATACGATTTTATTGGGCAGTGGTACTGGTTATAACGAACATCTATTTTCCGGCGAAATGATATATGCTCCCAACTGGCGATGGGAATTTTACGGTAAATATGCTTTGCGTTATAGTAAATCCTATTTATCCAATGATTTAATCGGAGATAGCACCATTCATCTCGGTCAACTCCGAGCATCCTATCGTCTAGGCTACAACTGGGATATAGTCGGTGAAGCTCGCTTGATCTCTCAACCTTCAGCAGACTACTTTGAAAATGGCTTCCTGATTGAAACTGGCTACTACCTGACTCCCAGTCTGCGCCTTGCTGCTGGATACGCTCTTGGTAATATTGACGACTACGACTTCCGTGGCTCTCGTTCCGCCAGTGGTCCGTATTTAGGACTTACTGTCAAACTTGATGGTCTGATTGGTAATTTATTTGGCGGCTTTGGCAATCAAAAGGTAGCACCACCCCAGCAGCAGGAATCTCAAATTGAATTCATTGTTGAAGATAACCAAAAGCAAGAAAATCCCAATAAAACTAACCAACCTGTGGTTGAAGAAGGGCTAGAAGAAAACAGTAAACCCCTTTATAACGACAAATCAGAAGAGGATAACACACAAGCAAGAAGAACAGAAAAATAATAGTGTGTTCCGGTAATTTATGATTGGCAATTTTAGTATTATTGCCGATTAATACTGACAAATTTATTAGTATTAATTATCAAAAGTATTTAGTTTAAATTTAACTTCTTTTTATTAAAATCAATTTAATATTTTCCGCAACCTTTATTAAAAGCAGCTATTAATTCCAATATAATCCCTTATAATTTAAAGTCAAAATTTCACCTAAACCTATGATAAAAAAACTGACTATTCTAGTTTAATTTCATTTTTTAAAAATAAAAAAAACCACCTATAGTTATCAAAAAAAAACAGTATCTACCTAGTTTATTATCAAGCCTAGGCTTAAAAGAGTATACCATCAACCATGTCAGCTTTTGGGGTATGGGTGTTGAATGGCACAGGAGTTACCAAAAAAATTGGGTAATCGCGCCCCTTCCTTCTAGGACGGCTTTTTTTTTTAACTTTTTCTTGACAGTTTGTACTAGGTGTGCTACTCTAAAATTCTAAACAATAGACTTTTCAACTAGATAGATACTATCTAACCATAAGTAGGCAACGTAAAAAATATGTCTGAGATACATATTGCGTAATTTAGTCTAGCGATGCAGCGCGGTCTTGGGGGTTTCCCCCACTCGCGCTTTGCATCAAGACAACGACTTTAACGTCTATGAAAAATTTAGATCTAAAAAAGTATCTATCTCTAAAAAAAAAAGTAAAGGTACGGTGGGGCACACCGAAACCATTATCTATGATCAAAACGCTTAGGTCGAATCGGCCTCTACTCTTTCTGGTTCCGACCTGGCTGAGCAAGTCGGCTCGTTGTTCGCGTAGCGTGGCCATAGGCCAAGTAAGAATCCCCGTTCTTACTTCGGCGGGGAGTGTCAAGTCGGGCTGCCATATATGTGATCGGAGATGACCATCAAGTAATTGCTAACTAAATCATTCACCAAGCAGGACCAGGAGTGGTGGTTGCTGCTTATCCAGAAAGCGATCGCAATATCATCCAAGATAATCAATTTGCGGCTCTAGAAGGACTGAGCATTGACCTAGTAACTAGAAACCATACCGGAGCCAGACATTATCAAGTAGGTGATGGACCAAACCCTAAGCGAGACTCTCCTAACCGTAGGCGAGACACTGGTAATAATGCTGTGAATACACCTCGGTGGTTAGCGGTAGAGTTTTTTCAACGGGATGGTCAGGTGAGTTTGGATGGGTTAGCTGACCCTGGTTCTGAAGTAGATATCTATGTTGTAGACCAGGTTTCCCCAAAAACCCCTGGGTATGGTGCCTTGAGCAGGAAGATTGCTACAGCCGAAGCAGATCAAGAAGGAAAGTTTGGGATTAGTCTTAGTAATGTCCAGCCTGGGGATTACCTGAGTGCGATCGCAACTCACCCAGACTACGGTACCTCGGAACCAGCTGTGACTGTTGTGGTGCGTGCTCTTGATGATCAAGGGAATAGTATTGAGACAGGGTCAGCAACAACTCTACCGAACACAGCAAAGCCCCAGTGTACGAGCCGTCCAGTGGCCAGGGTTCCGATACAACCACAGTCCCCACAAATACCTGAACCCTTGGTTTTGAAGGTACCTAGGGTAATCCATTTTGCCCTTGACCAATCTAGGATTAGTCCCAGAACTGCCGCAGTACTCAACCAGATTGCCAGAGTATTGCAAGAATACCCCTTCATGACCATCGATATTCAGGGTCATACTGACTTCCGTGCTACTGTGGAATATAACCAAGCCTTGGGATGGCGGCGAGCCAAGGCAGCACGGGATTACCTGTTGCGTCTAGGAGTTGGGCCAGAACGGATGACTATTCGCTCCTTTGGTGAAAGTCAGCTAAGGACAACAGGAACTACATCAGTCAATCATGCTCGTAATCGTCGGGTGGAGTTTATCTTCCAAGATGTTAGGGGTTTGGAGATTATCTTTTTAGAACAAGAAGAAGATTTACAAATCGAGTAGCATAGGGATTTCTATGGATAATCCCCTATCGGAATAGTTTTTGGTAATAGCCTCAAACGCCCTATTCCAAAACACCTCAAGTTTGTCCCGCCCTTTGTTAGAGGAAACAACTCCCTATAAATACACCAGGGTTATCTTGAGTAAAATGGTGTACACCCTTTCAATTAATTAACTAACATACAATATATACAACCAATGGACTATGTAATTACAACCAATACAAACACGATCATATACCTTATTGGAAAAACCTTGTGTGAATATTGCTACTTCATCAGTAGACCTTGACCCGAAAAACCTATTTCCCTTTGAACTCGACGAGTTCCAAAAACAGGCAATTGAGGCTCTCAATCATAGTCAATCAGTAGTTGTCTGTGCTCCGACTGGTTCTGGGAAAACCCTAATTGGAGAATATACCATTTATCGTGCTTTGTCTCAAGGAGGACGTGTTTTCTACACCACCCCCCTCAAAGCGCTCTCCAACCAGAAACTAAGGGATTTTCGGGCAAAATTTGGCGCAGACAAAGTCGGTCTAGTTACCGGTGATTCCTCGGTCAACCGGGAAGCTTCCGTCTTAGTGATGACTACGGAAATCTTCCGTAATATGCTCTATGGTACCCCAATTGGTCAAGTGGGAGCCTCTATGCTAGGGGTTGAGGCGGTGATCCTAGACGAATGTCACTATATGAATGACCGACAACGAGGCACGGTTTGGGAAGAATCAATTATCTATTGTCCGCCAGATATTCAAATTGTTGCCCTCTCCGCCACCGTTGCCAATTCTGACCAGCTGACCGACTGGCTGAATCAAGTTCATGGCTCCACTCAGCTGATTTACTCTGACTTCCGACCTGTTCCTCTAGAGTTTTACTTTGCCCATCCCAAGGGAATTGTCTCCCTGCTGAATGACGACCACACCAAGATTAACAACTCCCTCAAAACCAGACGTCCTAAAAGCAAGGACAAACATGGACGTCCGGAAGGCCCCAGCATTAGCACTGTGGTGAGCAAACTAAAAAAACGGGAGATGTTACCAGCTATCTACTTCATCTTTAGCCGCCGAGGCTGTGATAAGGCAGTAGATGAGATGGGTCCAATATCCCTGGTCAATGAACAAGAAGCAGCTCAACTCAAGAAACGGATTGATGAATTTATCAGTAAGAATCCAGAAGCAGCTCGTACGAAACAAATTGAACCCCTCTACCGAGGTATAGCTGCCCATCATGCTGGAATTTTACCTGCTTGGAAAGGTCTAGTGGAAGAACTATTCCAACAAGGACTAGTGAAGGTGGTCTTTGCTACAGAAACTCTAGCAGCAGGAATTAATATGCCTGCTCGTACCACTGTTATTTCCAGTCTATCTAAGCGTACTGACCGAGGACACCGGCTACTGACTGCCTCGGAATTTTTGCAGATGGCTGGACGAGCAGGACGGCGAGGGATGGATACCAATGGCTATGTGGTGACGGTGCAAACCCCCTTTGAAGGGGCTAAGGAGGCGGCTTATCTAGCAACTGCTGGTGCTGATCCCCTAGTTAGTCAGTTTACCCCTACCTATGGTATGGTACTGAATTTGTTGCAAACTCACTCTCTGCCTCAAGCCAAGGAGTTAGTTGAACGCAGCTTTGCTCAGTACCTAGCTACTTTGTACCTCAAACCTCAACAACAGGCAATTACTGAACTGACTGCGGAACTGACTAGAATTGATTTTCAACTGGCACCGGTAGATGTGGCAGTAATGGAGGGCTATCAAAAACTGAAGGAACACCTGAAAGTAGAGCGCCGCATCCTTAAAGACCTGCAACACCAAGCAGAGGTATCTGTTTCTAAAGCCGTATCCCAATTACTACAACAGGTGCAACCGGGAGTCATTCTTTATTTAAAGGGCAAGAATGTGCCAGTGTCTTCTCCTGTTCCAGCTGTTTTGGTTTCTAAACAAAAGGGTTCCGGTCAATTCCCCTATCTGGTGTGCTTAAGTGCTGCTAACCGATGGTATGTGGCAACAACTGCTGATGTGATGGGGTTAGATGGCTTTCCTGAAGTGGCCGATGACCAAGTATCCAATGGCTCTACGGAAGATTACTCAACCGGCTCAACTCAAGGTGAATCCTCTGACATTATTAATCTTCGATGCCTTGATATTGGAACTCTCCAGCCTTTAGAGGGGCTTGAGATTAAACCAGGTCAAGTCAAAAGCGGAAATGAAGATACTGAAGCCTTGGCTAACCAAGTTCCCACCATTGCTCAACTCTGGGTTGCTCCAGAAGTGAGGGAGCAACAAGGTGTTGTTGCTGATCTAGAGGGTCAAATGGAAACCCATGCTCTTCGTCAGTGGGGTAATCCTTCTCAACTGATCAAACGCCACAAAAAACGGTTGTTTTTGCAGGAGCAAATTAACCAACGTCAAGCTAAATTCCGAGAATACCAGGCTCAGCATTGGCACGAATTTCTGAACCTGATTGAAATTTTAAAAGCATCTGGTTCTTTGGAGGACTTAACTCCCACTGTTCTGGGGCAAGCGGCTGCTTCGCTTCGGGGAGAAAATGAGTTGTGGCTAGCCTTAGCCATGCTGTCGGGAGAATTAGATGATTTAGACCCCCACCAACTGGCAGCAGCTTGCTCTGCTTTAGTTACGGAAACTCCTAGACCGGATAGTTGGACAAACTATCAACCAAGTGAGGAAGTGCTAGAAGCATTGACAAACCTCAGGAGGATTCGGCGTCAAGTATTTCAGCTACAGCGCCGATATCATGTCGCCTTACCGGTTTGGTCAGAGGATAGGTTAATTGGTCTAATAGAACAGTGGTCATTAGGCAAATCCTGGCGGGAGATATGCGGTAATACCAGTTTAGACGAAGGGGATGTGGTGCGAATTTTACGTCGAACCTTAGATATATTATCCCAAATTCCCCATGTGTTGCCTCTATCAGAGTCTTTAAAAGCTAATGCGATTCGTGCTGCTCAGTTACTTGACCGCTTTCCGGTTAATGAAAGAGTGAATTGACACTCCCCGACCTAAAGGCGCGGGGATTCTTCGTTCAACGATTCGACTTGCTGAACCTGGCCGGAACCAAGAGCAGTAGAGGTTAAATCTCCCGAAGTGTTCGGATCGATGATCCAGGTTCCGGTGTGCCCCACCGTACCCAAGGCTTTTTTCAGGATGTTGACTGCGGCGTTGTGGTCTCGGTCTAATTTACAACCACATTTGCAGACGTGAGTCCTAGTTGATAGCGACTTCTTGACTACCTCGCCGCATTCTGGGCAATTTTGACTTGTATAGGCAGGATTCACTGCAACCGTGACTCTACCAAACTTCTTGCCAAAATGCTCTAACCATTTCCTAAACTGATACCAACCTGCATCGTTAATAGACTTAGCTAAACAATGGTTTTTAACCAGATTTTTATTAAACTAAGCCAGTGAGTCACCTCACTGACTCGTCTTCAAAACCGGACGTGAGAGTTTCCCCTCATCCGGCTCCTCGTGATAGGAACCATTTTTTCATTGGTACCTCTTTACACTAGAACGGGT
>NZ_JAAHHM010000089.1:0-28624 GCF_010692445.1 Moorena sp. SIO3E8
CAGAACTGATTGGGGCAGCAGTTCCAGAGCTTCAAAGCTATTTGGGATAGCTGGCGGTTTGATTTCCATGGTTCTACACTACTACTCATCCTTCCCTTTTTGTCAACCCCATCACCTGAATGCTTACTCTTCGTCATCTTGCCCCCCTTGTCGGCAAGATCACAGGAATTGATTTTGCTGAACAATTGGTAAACCTAGCTAAAGAATCAACTGCCACTTTTGATAATGTAAACCTCATTCTCGGAAGAGCAGAACATTTACCCACTCTGGTTCAAGAAACTTTTACTTATGCTTTATTGGGATGGAATACGATTGGCAATATTCCTCAAGACGTTCATAAACCTGTTTTCGATAATCTCGAAAAACTAGTAGAGGAAAAGATATTTATTTCGACTTTCAAATGTGGTCCAGAAGTCATGGATGAGCGCTTACGCTTTTATGCTAAAACGGGTTTAAAAGTAGAAAGTATCAATGGCAATCAAGTGATTTTAGAAGGGGGTTCCCATTGTCCTAATGCTTATCCTTTCAGCTATTTCCAGGAGTTGCTTGAATCTATAGGGTTTTCCATGAAAACTCATGATTTGGGCTGGGTTGGTGTGATGATTGAAGGAACTAAACAATAATTTGACTGAATGAGATTTTACCGGGAGCATGTCAGTTTTGTTAATTCCTGATTCAGATCCCCCTAAATCCCCCTTAATAAGGGGGACTTTTCAATCTAATTCCTGAATCTAATTCCCCCCTTCGTTAAGGGGGGTTAGGGGGGATCTATGTACATAATTACAAAGGTGACATACTCCCGATTTTCTCCACCTTGAGGAAAATATCAACAATCACAACAGGGCTTTATTCAGATTTAAGATCATAGGCATAAACGGTAGCCTCCCCATGGGAAGCACGCCCTGCAAGCGCCCCATTGATTAGCTCCTTTGCAGAGCCATCCCCTAGCACCGCCTCGACCTGAGCCACAAACTGACTCATTTCATCAGGTGTCAGCAAGGCAAATGCCACATCTGTTGAGCGCCAACCAGGGTCAAGGCTTAGCCTCACCATCTTTTCATCCTGGGCTTCAATCCAGTGGGATTCCGCTGGGCTTACATTACCAGTCATGGTGAACCCCATTTTTTCCATCAGCGATGTGAACCAAACACCCTCCGTCAGGGACCAGACCGAATCCAGACGCTCCCACGCTGATTGTGGAAATAGGTTAAAATGCCAGTAAGCTTTACGACGCTGCTCTCGGCTAGTAGTGACAAGTACAAGTCGTCCACCAGCTTTCAGCACTCGTTTTGCTTCCGCGATCGCCCGCTCACATTGCTCCCTTAAAGACGTTGAAGTTTCGCCTGAATGCACATCTTCCCCTCCAAGGTGGTGTAGCACTTGGGCCAACAGCACTAGGTCAAAGGAACCGTCCTCAAAAGGAAGCTTGGTGACAGAACCCACTTCAAAGCTGGCATTGTCCAAGTCTTGACAATTTTCTTGGGCGATCGCAATCCGCGCGGAATCTGTGTCAATTCCTACAACTTTACTGGCCACCTCAGCAAGGTATCGTGCGTGCTGCCCTGTGCCGCAGCCAGCGTCTAACACTACATCTCCTGGGCGGACAAATCCCAAGATCTCTTGTACCCCAAAGGGTCTGCGTGCTTGGTTGTATTGAGCCGCTGACTGGTCTGAATTATCGTCGCCCAGTGCTCGCAGGACAAAAATGTGGTGCAGTACTTCCTGGTTGGTTTCAATGCCCACAAATGAGTGCTCGTGTACCACCTCAGCCACCCCTGTGGTCACTAGTCGGCTCACCTCGGCAGTGTATTCACTTTCGGCTTCGCGCATTGATAAGACTACCAGTCCGCCATCCTTCGTGACCCGGATGAACTCTTTCAAGGCTGGTTGTGCTCGAATCTGGCTTGCTGAAAGCCCTCCCACACACAGCACACCATCGTACTGACGGTCGGGTATGGGCAAGGGTTGATTAGCATCTTCTACATGATACTTACGGTAGAGTTCCCGGCGACGCGCCTCAAACAACATCTCGGTGGAAACGTCCATTGCCTCTAGGTTGGTGAGGCCATGATTACGCATCAGCAGCCAGGCATTCTGCCCTGTACCAGCCGCCACATCTAAGATTCGTGGTTCATCGGTTTGCACCAGTTGACCGAGATATTGCGCCAAAATATCAGTGGCAATAGCTGGGATTTTGTAGCCAGCTTGATTTACATCCTGTTCATAGCGCAATGCCCATTCCTGATAACCAGCCTGATTGTCATCTTGCTTGAGGTAGTGCTCGATATTACTGATGGCTTCTTTGACATCCCCTGTTTCCCCTACATAGCGCTCTGTCCGCAGATAAGGGTCGTGAGCCACCACCCGATGCATTCGGCGCAGGCCAAGGTAGTCTGCCCTAGCCAGGTGCTGCACTCCAAAGTTGTCCCAGATCACCACATCCCCCTTAGTCCAGGAATGGCAAAGAACCTGGTCTGGACGGTTGGCTTGCTCAAAGACGCGGTTCAAAAGTTCCGTACTCTCCTCTTCCGACATTCCTACCAAGGACACCGTGAAATTTGAGTTCAGATAGAGCAGTGGAACACCTGTGTCGGGATGCTTAATCACTGCCGGATGAATAGACTGCACGTCATTAGTCACGTCATCCGGTCGGTTTACCCGGCCATAACCCTGCTTGAGAGAGTGGAGAGCGCTGATACCATGCAACTGCTCCCTTAGTTCTGGTGAAAGATTGCGGTACATTTGGTTAGCACTTTGGAAGCAGGTATTACCACCGCTAGGAGGCAGGATAAACCCACATAGTACGCTGGCCCGGGATGGGTTCACTCGCCAGCTCATATCTGAGTGGAACAAGAATGAATCCGCTGGAATCCCCGTGTCACCCATGGTTTCCAGAATTTGCACCTTGCCAGCGGTGTCCTTGGCTTCGTTAACTGGGTGGTAGTTTTCAACTTGGCCAAAAAGTCCCGCCAACTTTAACAGGCTGGCATCAGCTTGGATTGGTTGATCACCGAAACTGCCTCCGTCAGGAGGGATGAGCACTACCCCATTTTCATACAGCAGCTCTCGAATGCGATCGCATTGTTCTGGGGAATTAACATCAACATTCGTCAGCTTCACCCCAAAGGGTTTGAGTTGATGGACTGCAAGAGTGGATAAGGTTTTCATGGATATTAGGCTGTTTAACTGGCGTTGCTGATTATGGGTATGGTTTTGCCCCCCTAACCCCCCAATTTTGGGGGGAACAAAACTATCAAAGTCCCCTCCGGTGCGCTTTCCGTAGGCGAATTAAATTCGCCACGGGTCGCACCGCAAAGTTGGGGGATTTAGGGGGCTGTAATAAAACCAGATGATCGCGCATTCATTCCTTAATTCAGCAACGCCGTTTAATTGGTAAACCCTTATGATACACTGCTAATGCTCTGTTCCATAAAATCCGGCTCAATCTCTTCAGGTTTAAAAACTAAATCAGGTTTGAGGTAGTGTAACGGATAATCTTGGCGCATCCGTTTGTAACCTCCACTGGTAATATTGAGCACAATGGTTTCCTTTTTACCTATTTTTCCCGCCTCAACCGCTTGAATTAAAGCACCAGTTGCCACACCGGCAGCAGGACTAACATCTATTCCTTCCAATTTCTCAAATAAAGCCCTTGCTTTGTCTGATTCGTCATTAGTCACACCATACATTTCTCCATCAGTATCAGCCAATGCTTCATAAACCCCTCCCGCAAGAGAGTAAGCTGGGTTTCGGTTGGTAAGTACCTTAGCAGAAACCTGACTAATGCATTTTTTTGCTTCTATTTCGCTCAAAGCAGTAATTTCTCGCTTACCCGCGTTCCAAGCATCGGTCATGGGTGTAAAAGGAATGTTTTGACAGAGGTGAAGCTTCATTTTTTTGTTGCCAAATCTGCCATCTGCTAAAAATCTGAGATTGGCTTCGTAAGCTGAAATCCCACCAGTACCGGAACCGACAGCTTGGAAATAGTGATCAGGAATTTCCCCAATGGTTACTGTAGCATCCACAACGGTTAGCCCCATACCATCCCGTCTGGCTACATTTCTCGCTCCTCCTTCCGGAAAGAAACCCTCTAATTCACTGATGATTTGTCCGATCCGAATGGCATCGGAGTAGTCACCATTCCCACCAACAGCGATCATACGAACACAAGAATCAAACGGCTCCTTTGACCAGATGGCGGATAAATTTTGCTCTGGAATCACCAAGCAAAAGGGGATTTTCAGCTTAGAGCAAACCGTAGCAAACGCTCGGCCCGTATTTCCAGCTGAAGCAACGACGAGGGTTTTGGGGTTATCCTCTGGTATTCTCGCTAAGATCGGGAAAGCTTCTAATTCTTTAAACGAACAAGTCGAAAGATGAGCATCTCGCTCTGGCCAGTAGCCATTGAAAGAAATGAAAAGATGATCTAATCCCAGATGGTGAGCCAGATTTTTGCTTTGATACGTAATCGGTTTACCATCTGCCTCTAAGTATCGATCAACCGGTAGCCAATCGATATATCGGAATAAACCTGGGAGATTCTCTTTGACTTCTAGCTTTTCGTTAGCATAGACAGCACGCAGAAGGGATGGCTCATGTTTATCGTCACAGCAAAGGCGGAAAGGGTCTGGTTCATAGTCTTTTCCACACAACGTGCAACGCAGGATATATTTGAGTTTAGACTTCATTGTGATTAGTACTTGGCACCGAAATATTAGACATCTCCAAAAATTAACCTCAAACCCTTGCACTGCCTGGGTCAAAACCGAGTTTCTGGAGATTTCTAGTATAGCAGCTAGTTGAAAATAGCCCGATTTGGGAGTAGGGAGTAGGGAGTAGGGAGTAGGGAGTAGGGAGTAGGGAGTAGGGAGTAGGGAGGGTGGGGAGGGTGGGGAGATGGGAAGATGGGGAGATTTTTATGAAGTATAATGATCCTGGCTATAGATTAAAAAAAAGCGATACTCTTTGCTAAGCATCACTTGTTTTAGGTCTATAGCAGTCGAAGTAAAGGTTAAGATATAGTTCTATTCGGAAGCATGTCATATCCCCCTAAATCCCCCTTAATAAGGGGGACTTTTGAATATAATTCCCCCCTTTTTTAAGGGGGGTTAGGGGGGATCTATATACTTAGTTACAAAGGTGACATGCTTCCTTCTATTCCCTATTCCCTGTTCCCTTTAAAAAAAACTATGTCCTATTAATAATAGGTTCCCGACTTACGATGATGCAGGGCAGTTACTCCATCAGATAGCACCTTACCATTTTTAACTACCCCATAAACTAGCCAGTGGTCACCACATTCCATCCGATTTTCTACAGTACATTCCAAATAAGCTAGGGCATCACTTATAATTGGGCAACCATTGTCTGCTTCTTCGATCTTTATCCCACCAAATCGGTCTTCACCAGGACCAAAGGGTTTGAGAAACTGCTTCATTAAGGGTAAATGTTTACCATCTTCTAACACATTCAAGACAAAGTTATCTCCAGTGTGCATCAAAGACTCAACTGCTCGTTCTTTAGCTACCGCTACGGTTAACCCTGGAGGAGTAAAGGTAGCTTGAGATACCCAGGAAGCTAGCATCGCTCCGGTCAGGTCTTGTTGTTTAGTAGTCACAACACACAACGAACCAATCAACCGTCCCACCGCTTGCTCCGTGCGGGCAGCGGAAGACTCACCAGCAGGTTGCTTGGGTTTCCGGGCTTTTTTGGCTTTTTTCAGGGCTTGAGCAAAATCTGTACCAGCTTCTTCACAGTATTTGAGGTCTTTGTCTGTAGGCTTAAATTTGACCCGAATCGTCTCAAAGCCAAACTTGTAACCCGCATCCCGGAACTTATTTTCTAATAGGTCAATGGCTTCCCCACTCCAGCCATAGGAACCAAAAACACCCGCTAGCTTGGTTTTCGTAGCGCTAGATAAAACCATACCCAAAGCAGTTTGAACCTGGGTTGGTGCATGACCTCCTAGGGTAGGAGAACCCATGATAAATCCGTCTGCTTTCTCCACAGCATCGCCAATCTCTTCTGGATCAGCTGCTTCACAGTTAAGGGATTCTACCGATACACCAGCTTTTGTGATACCTCGTGCGATCGCTTGAGCAATAGCTCCAGTATTGCCGTAAGCTGAGGCATAAATTAGGGCAACATTGGCCTCTTGAGCTTGTTGTTGCTTACTCCATTTCCCATAGGACTCAGTTAGTTCTTGAAAGCCATAGCGCACCAAGGGTCCGTGACCGGTAGCATAAAGCTTAGCATCAAAGTCAGCTAATTTAGCTAAAGCTGTTTCCACCTGTCGGGCGTGGGGTGCCATCAGGCAATCAAAATAATAGCGTCGGTCTTCGTTATAAACCCTCCAACCTTCATCCATTACCTGGTCTCCACAGACATGAGCACCAAATAATTTATCTGTAAATAGGATTTGAGTTTTAGAATCGTAGGTACAAAGCTGATCAGGGAAACGGGGATTAGGGGTAGGGATAAAATCTAGGATGTGACCTTCACCTAAATCGAGAGTATCATCCCCTTTCATCACTAGGATTTTGAGCTCCTGTTCTGGAATAGCTTTATCTTCTAGTTTCTCAAACAGAGTGCGCAAAGATTTGGCACCAGGATTGGAGCAAACAAAGGTAATCTCAGGAGCAAGTTTTAGCAGAGCATTCAGGGTAACCAGGCGATTGGGATTAATGTGACCGAGGATGACATAATCTATCAGCTTTGGGTCAAGGCGTTCTTGTAATGCTTTGAGAAACACCTCTGTAAAAGATTCTCCTGGTGGATCGAATAGGGCGATTTGATCAGCTCGAATTAGAAAAGAATTAGCAGTGGTGCCTCGTTGCAAGGCATATTCGATTTCAAATTTGAGCCGGTCCCAAGTACGCGATCGCAATATGAGGGTATCGGTAGCAATATGCAGGGGTTGGACGTCACGGGGTTTTGTAGTGTTCATGGTTCAAGTTAGCCGGTTACATTTATAGCGGTTTTAAATTTGGTGAGGTACACAGTTTCTGGTTTTAGGGAACAGGGAACAGGGAACAGGGAACAGGGAGCAGGTAATAGAGAGGAGTGAAAAATATGTGTACCTCATTAATGTTATAAATGCTATAGTATTTAACTCTTAAGGAACACATTTTAAGGAACACATTTTAAAACCCAAACCCCAGCAAGGATTTAAGATTTTCAATAAAAATGTGTTTCTTACTAGTGTTGCGCTTTGGCGCGATCGCCGCTAGGCGCGCAGCTGATATCTTGCACCAGTAGAAAAAAACTTAATAACGGAACGGAAGTGATAATAATCAATTTCAGTACGGAGAAATTCAGATTTTATCACTGTTCCCAGATCCGCTGTTCCCCGTTCCCTACCTTTACAGGTAAATTTTAAACTTGGTGCAAGATTTAGCTTTAGTAATGATTTCCCACTTTCCGATGGTGGATAGCAGTCAGAGACTCTGGCTTAGAAACCCGTCCTGTGTCAACGGTAGAGTAAACAATCCAATGATCACTACACTCCATACGGGTGGTAACTTTACACTCTAGATAGGCTAGGGCATCGGTCAGAATGGGGGAACCGTTTTGTGCTGTTTGTGTATTCACCCCTGCAAAGCGGTCAGCACCAGGTTTGAAGCGCTTGAGGAAGTGTTTCATTAAATCTTGGTAGTTGCCTTCTTCGAGTACATTGAGTACAAAGCGGTCTCCCACTTGCATCAAGGATTCAATCGCCCGGTCTTTGGCTACAGCAATGGTGAAACCCAAAGGCTCGAAGCTAGCTTGGCTCACCCAAGAGGCTAACATGGCACTCTTGACATCCCCTTTCTTAGCGGTGATGATGTACAATCCACCACTGAGACGACCTAGGGCTTTGTCTAGGTCTGTATCTAGGGATTTCATGTTCTTGATCAAGCGATCGCGACTCAGCCATTGCCCCATGTCAGTACCGGCTTCTTCACAAAGCTTGTAAATGGTTTCACTAGGAGTGTCTTTGATCCGAATCGCAGGAAAGGCTTCTTTGAGTCCTAGGCTTCTAAATTGACTGCGTAGGGGGTCAATCGGTTCGTCATCTTCGCCATAGGATTCAAACAGACCAACGGATTGCTTGGATTTGACCGCAGCAAGTACCGTGCTAACTGCTGCTGTAGTGGTGCTGTTTGTGGTTGGAGGCATGCCAATCACTATGCCAGCGGCACGGTTAACAGCTTCTTGAACCTCTTGGGGGTCAGCGGATTTGAGGTCCATCATCTCCACAGCAATCTCAGTTTTGGTAATCCCTAGGGCGATCGCTTGAGAAATGCGATCGCTATAGCCATAATCTGAGACATAAAACACAACAACCGATTTTTCTGCCTTGGCCTTGGCTTGACTCCAGTCGCGGTAATTTCCTACCAGTTGTTCTACATTGTGGCGCAGTAGAGGACCATGACCATTAGCAACAGTAGTCACCTCTCCCAACTTGTCCATCCGCTTGAGAGCAGATAGCACTGAACGGGCGTTGGGAGCCATCAGGCATTCGTAGTAAAATCGATAATCTGCTTCGATAGCGCTGAGGTTGTCATCATAGGTGCTAGCAGAGCAGTAGTGCATGCCAAAGACATCACAAGTATACAGCACCTTAGTCCCAGCATCGTAAGTGAGCATGGTGTCGGGCCAATGAAGATTAGGGGCATTGACAAAATCCAGGATATGCCCATTGCCTAAATCCAGCTGATTACCACTTTTGACAATTTGGCGCTGAAACGGTTGGTGTACAAAGTCTTCTAGGAACTGGATCGCCACTTTTGAGCCCACCACAGTAATATCTGGAGCCAGTGCAAGGATATCTTTAACTAACCCACTGTGGTCTGGTTCGGTATGGCTGATAATTAAGTAATCAATATCGGTAGGGTTAATTAGTCCGGTTAGAGTATCTAAATATAGCTGGCGGAATTTTTCATGGGACGTATCGACCAAGGCAATTTTCTCACCCCGAATCAGATACGAGTTGTACGTGGTGCCGTTTTGTAGTCCAAATTCGATGTCGAAGCGATCGCGATCCCAATCCAAAGAACGAATAGTTGTGGTATCTGGAGCAATCTCGCTAGTCTCTATGGTTAGCCGCTTTTGAACCCGGTCAGTGAGTACTACCATCCCTTTACTCCTTTATCCGCTATTTTTAAGATATGTAACTTTTCTTTATTTTTACACAAATATCTTCAAAAGCTGGATTTAAATATGCTATGGCTCTGATTTAGGATTGGTTATAGTTCACTCACCACCAATAGCTGATAGCTAACGCCCTAGGCTCATGCTACCCTTGCCAGCTATCAGCTATTCATGGTCAATGCTTTAGGGCTAGAGTGATACTATTAACGTTTACCTCAGTTTTGCTAATCTCATCCAACGTTAACATTAACGGATGGGTTGGAGAGACTTCGTTATCCCGATAGGCTCCAATCAGCAGCAAATAACGAGTATCAGTTTCGCTCATCAACAACTGCATCAATTTCAAAGATGCTGAATCTACCCATTGCAAGTCATCTAGGAAAATAACTAAGGGATGCTCAGCAGTAGTGAAGACTTGGATGAATTTCTGGAACAGTCGATTAAAACGATTTTGTGCTGCACCAGCTGATAGTTCTGGCACAGGAGACTGTTTGCCAATGATTCGTTCTAGTTCAGGGATAACGTCAATGATGACTTGACCGTTTTCTCTTCCGGAACAGGGATTTTTTCCCACTGTGACTAGTCTTCCCAAAAAAAGAAATCTAGAATCGATTAGGCAAAGAAAAAGGCAAAAGGCAAATTTATTTCCCCGACTCCCGACTCCCGACTCCCATTAACCCAGTAATTTGTACTTCACCGAATTGATAACTGCTATATGACAACTAAGGCAAACAGCTTTTTAGGATTAGTGATTGGCAATTCTCGGCTACATTGGGCTTGGTTTGTGGATAACACCCTGAAAAAAGCCTGGGATACCAACCATCTAACCCCAGCAGCTGTAGCGCAGTTAATCAAGAACTGGAGGTCTAATGTAATGTCAGCGGAAATTTTCCCACCCCAGTTAGCAGCTCAGAGATTAGACCCATCCAATCCATTACCCCTTTACATCGCTTCAGTAGTACCTGCCCAAACAGCACTTTGGCAAAACTATTCCGATACTACAATATTGACCCTGGAAGATTTACCCCTTTCCGGACTATATCCCACCCTAGGCATTGACCGCGCCTTGGCCGTATTTGGTGCTGGTCATAGGTATAGTTATCCAGTTTTAGTTATTGATGCTGGTACTGCTCTAACCTTTACTGGGGTTAACCAAAACCTACAGCTAATCGGAGGAGCTATCTTGCCAGGATTGGGATTACAGTTACAGTCTCTAGCACAAAAAACTGGAGCATTACCGGCCATTGAACTACCAGCTCAGTTACCAAAGCGTTGGTCTCTGGAGACATCAGAGGCAATAGCAAGTGGTGTTGTCTATACAGTATTGGCTAGTATCCGGGATTTTATTGAGGATTGGCAAAGGGAGTTTCCCAACAGTCCGATTGCTATGACTGGCGGCGACTCTGAGCAGTTAGTTACTTATTTCCAATCCCAATTTCCTGCAATAGCGGCTCAGATTATTGTTGATCCTTACTTAATCTTTTGGGGAATATTGTCAGTGGTTGGTAGTTAGTTGCTGCGGTGACTTTTGTGGGGAATTAAGCAACGGTGATATTACCCTCAAAATAGTCCTGTAACTGACGGTCATGGTCATGGCTGAGGTTTCCCTTAGGGATAGCTTCCGGTTCAAACGCCTTGACTTCACTAATTTCCAATACGTCCTGTACCTCCATGGTTCCGGTGACATCAGCTTCTACCAGAATACAGATAGAATGAACTCTGGGATCTCTTCCTGGTGCTGAGTAAACCCCAAATAACTGGCGAATCTTGAGCAACTCCAGTCCAGTTTCCTCAAATAATTCCCGTTCGATAGTCGTTGGAATATCTTGACCCCAGTTAACTATCCCTCCTGGTAGAGCCCACTTACCATTGTCACGACGTCGAACTAGTACAATTCGCCCATCCGGCAAGAGTGGAATGATGCTCGTACCGGTAATAGGATGTCGAAATATAATTCCGAGAACGGTTTGGACAAATTGCCATAATCTTCTCATGTGATGATAGGGCTGTTGAGTGTGTGTGTTGCTTTTACTGACTGCTATGATAGACATTATGGATGCAAGTTCGGTAACGTCAGTGATTGAAAAGTCCATTGTGATGCAATTCAACGTTGAACGTCTGAGTAGTTAACAGCTAGGAGCCTAAGGAATACCTGACCGGTTCACAGGCGAATCACTTCTGGTTAAATCTCTGTCTTGATGCAAAGCGCTAATGGGGTGGCCTCCTTTGACCGCACCGGTAGTCGCTCATGGGGTGTCCTGCTTTGACCGCGCTGCATCAATGTCATAACCTGGGTAGATATGCACCAGTGCTTCGCCCTCTCACCGACCTTCATCTGAACATTTTCGATCAGATGGACAACTCTAAATGACTATATACATTGGCAACCTAGATTATCAGGTTACCTCTGAAAACTTACAGGAAGTATTTCAGGAGTATGGTACAGTATCAAAAGTAGCAGTTCCTAAAGATAGGGAAACAGGTCAAGGGCGTGGATTCGCTTTCGTTGATATGGGGACAACGGATGAGGAAGATTCGGCCATTGCTGAGCTAGATGGTGCAGAATGGATGGGACGTTCTATGCGCGTCCGTAAAGCTAGACCAAAAAATAACGACAACGACAACAATCGCGGAAATCGTAGTCGCAGTGGATTCTAGAAACACTAGGCTTCGAGGACAATCAAGAAGTCTGGTTTGGAAAACTAACCATTTTCCTTTCCCGTGGGTGACATGGGTAACTTAAATAAACCAAGCTGAATTTATTGTAAGACTTGGGTTTGATAGTGTTTTTGTTTTTTTATCAATGAGGTAAACATGGCAAAGCGCCGCAATCTAAAAAAGGAAAAGGCGCAGCGGAATCAAGCTTACGCCCGTAAGTTTCGGAAATCCAAGCGTAATACGGGCCGTTTTTCCAAAAATAGACGGTACGGTACTAAACCTCCTAAGTCGGAGGAAACAACAGCAGAAAATAATGAGGATAATAATTACCAAGGTGGTACTGGTGCGATGTAATGAGTCAGTTATCAGCTGATTCCTGATATTCCCATAAGTAACTACCCTAGTTGATTAACTACTGCTGTCAATGTAGAAAATTTAGGAGTATCTAGTCAGGAGCTTCGAGTCAGGATAAGTCAAGTTTATGTTATTGGAATAAACAAAAGTAAAAGTATGTTTTAATCCAAAAACTAACTAAACATCTTTAGTTCTGATCCGAAGTTTCCCGCTCCTAACTTCCCTATTATTAAGTATTTTTGTACTGGCGCAAGAATGGCGCAAGCAAGACTGACCTACGGTCACGCTACGCGATTGAGAAGATCTAATATTAGAGATAAATTAGCGATCAATCATGATTTGAATTTAGGCGATCGCATGCATCCTGAATCCCTCGCCTAACCTGGTCAAAACCAGTGCCACCATAACTATTCCGACGAGCGACGACTTGAGTCGGGGCAATGGCTTGATAAATATCCTCTGCAAAGGCTGGATGCAACTCTTGCCACTGTTCGAGGCTCAAATCCTTCAGTAACTTCCCGGATACCAAACAACTTCTGACCACCTTACCCACCAGATTGTAGGCTTCCCGAAACGGAACTCCTTTTGAGGCTAAATAGTCAGCGACATCGGTAGCGTTAGAGAAATCTTCAGTAACTGCTGATGCCAAACGTTCGCTACGAAATTCTAACCCTTCCTGCCAGAGAATGGTCATGGCTTCGAGACAGGCTTTGATAGTGTTAACGCTATCAAACAGTGCTTCTTTGTCTTCTTGCAAGTCTTTGTTGTAAGCCAAAGGTAGCCCTTTCATCAAAACTAACAACCCTTGTAGATGACCAAAGACACGGCCAGTCTTACCTCGTACCAGTTCGGGAACATCAGGATTTTTCTTTTGGGGCATTATGCTCGAACCAGTAGCACAACTATCACAGAGGGTAACAAAGCCAAATTCCTGAGATGACCAGAGAATGATTTCTTCTGAAAATCGGCTTAGATGTACCATGATCAAACTGGCAGCACAGAGGAATTCAATGGCAAAGTCGCGATCGCTTACTCCATCAAGGCTGTTACCATAAATTCCTTCAAAATGCAAGGTTTTGGCGGTATGATGTCGGTCAATGGGGAAGGTAGTCCCTGCTAAGGCTCCACAACCGAGGGGTGAGATATTCACCCGCCGTCGGATTTCCCCTAAACGCTGCCAATCCCGCTCTAGCATTTCTACGTAAGCTAACAGGTGATGGGCTAAACTGACTGGCTGAGCCCGTTGCAGGTGAGTATAGCCAGGAATCAGGGTTTCAACATGAGCTTTGGCCAGATTGAGCAAGACCTCTTGGAAGTTACGTAACTGGCTACGAATCTGATCAATCTGCTCCCGGAGGTAGAGTCGGGTATCCGTACCAACTTGGTCATTACGCGATCGCGCTGTATGTAGCTTCTTGCCAACATCACCCACAAGTTCAGTTAGGCGGCGTTCTACAGCTAAGTGTACATCCTCAGCATCAACACCAGGGTTAAATTTTCCTTGGTGGTATTCTGAGCGGATTTGTTCTAAGCCAGCTACTAGCTGCTGAGCTTCCGACTCAGAAATAATGCCAGTATGGGCAAGCATCTTGGCATGAGCCACAGAACCAGTAATGTCATACTCAATCAGTTCTATGTCAAAGCCGATACTGGCATTGAAGCAAGCAATTGCTGGATGTAACGCTGATTCAAATCGCTGACTCCAGGTTTTTTGCTCAGTCACAGTTTTGGAAACAAGATAAAGGACACAAGACGAGTTAAACGAAGTTAGATTTAGTATAAGCATTCAGCTATCAGCATAAGCGCTACGCGCACGCTACGCGAACAGCTATCAGCATAAGCGCTACGCGCACGCTACGCGAACAGCTATCAGCTTAGGTGCGATTAGCATAAGCAATTTCGAACTATTAAATTTTACCGTTTGGGCATTGCGCATTTCCCATAGGCGCACGCTACCCGAACGAGATGTACCTTAAGCTGACGGCTGACAGCACCTCAAGCAGCGTGAGCTAAAAGCTGACGGCTGACACCTGACGATTTAGTTAAACGAAGTTAGATTTCTGAATAAGTAACCAACAACTAAGCCAATCACCAGCGCCGCAGCCTGACCAGAATCAATAAAGTTTTGCCAGGCCGTCTTGATTTGACCAAGTACATCTGGATCTTCAATAGTTTGAGCCAAAACTAGCCCATCGATGGGTAAGTGAGAGTTCAGCCATCCCAAGACATCAGTCCAATCGCTAATGCATAATAACGGAACTATTGCTGTTTGTATGCCTACAATCACCATTGCTCTGCTTTCCTATACCTTAAATCTTTTAGTGAAACCTTGATTTTACCTGCATTACGACCAGTGTCATATCATCTCCGTTAGTTGTTGTACCAGTAAACTGCTGCACTTGCTCAAATAGGTAATCTAAAATTTCCTGAGCAGTATAACTATGTTCACAGGCCCACTGGAAGCTTTGAGTTAGATTGTCCTCATCAAAGCGATGGCCATTGAGATTGGCTGCCTCGGTCACGCCATCAGTGTAGTAAATAATGGTATCCCCTGAATCTAGCTGCACGTGAGAGTCTTCGTATTGAGAATCAACTTCTAAACCAATCAGCATTCCTGCGGTATCCAAGGGTTTGATAGAACGGGTTGATGCCTGCCACAACAAGGGGGGATTGTGAGCGGCATTACTATAGGACAAAATCTTGGTTTTGGGGTCGTACTCAGAATAAAACAAGGTAACGAACCGATGGGAATTTTCCAAGTCAACATACATAACCCGGTTCAAGTGTTCGAGAATGCGTGCAGGGGAGTGACCGTTTAGCACTTCTGCTCGCAGCATTCCCCTGGTCATAGTCATAATCAACCCAGCCGGAACCCCTTTTCCCATCACATCACCAATCACAATGCTCCAAGGTAAATAAGCACTGTGGTCATCAGTGAGATGAGCATCCCCGGAGTTTTTCGGTCCAAGCTGGTCGTAGTTGGTGGGAATGAAATCGTAGTAGTCACCTCCAACACGGTTAGCGGTTTTACAGAAAGCCGCTAATTCCACCCCTTCAATTTCAGGGCATTGGCGCGGTAGTAGGCGGATTTGGATATCGGCACCAATTTCTAACTCTCGATCTAAGCGTTCTTTATGGCGTAGCTCAACTTTAAGTTCATCATTAGCGATCGCTACTGCAGTTTGGTCAGCCACTAACCTTACCAACTTCTGTCGTGTTGGTGTCCAATTATATTGTGGGTCATGGCTAAAGATATACAAATGTCCTTGTTCAGCATTTTTAAGCAGAATGGGAAGACTAAACAGTTTGATATTGGGTTCAAGATAATCCCTCAAGACTTTATCAAAGGATGCCTGAACTAGTTTCATCGAAGTTGGTGTCTGCTGAGAATTCCCCCCTTGGCCATTAGGACTTGTCACTTGGTGGGTGGTCTTTTCTATGGCTTTACGAATAGTCTGACCCACCTGAGGGTTCTGGTAGTGTAGGTCAGAGCGTTGTACCTGACCATCTCGATTAAACAAGATTAAAGCTCCCCCATCGGCATCACTGACCCGTGCTGCCATTAGAGGAATTAACTCTAAAAACTGATTGAGATTGTTGAAGCTGCGTAAGGCAAACCCCAATGAGCTTAACAAATCTTGAACCTTGTGCTGTTCTCGATAAAGACGTGCCACCAGTTCTTTGAGGGTGGACACAGGGTTTTTCTTAGCACCAGCATAGGAGCTGGTGCTATTGGTTGAACTTGAGGGTTGGTGGGGAATGGGCAGTGCTGTCATTGCATCAGGTGTTAGGAGCGTTACCAGTTATGCTGCACAAACCATCAGGTTAATCAGGAGTTAGAACAGATGTCTACTCAGGTTTTGTCAAGCAGCTGTTGCTGAAACTGTTGACCTGTGAAGCCTACGATGGCTGACCCTGGATCTTCACGGTAGTTTTGCTTAGGTATTGATTCAACCATGTAGGATAACTAGCGCAACAGTATGGCATCCTACAGTAGCACTGATTGCCATTTTTAGCTATTCCAAAAGTCCCAACCTATCATTCCAACTGACCTGATTTGTCTAATGATAGCCCTAATTACATTCAATGTTATTCCGGGAATCTTCTGAGTGCTGAGGGCTGATGCATTAATTAATAGAACCCCATGATTTGGCATTCCACAAATTTTATCTTATTATAGTTTTATAGGAATAGTTTTGGAAAATCAACTGATGAACAAGTGCGTTGGTACTACTGAAGCGGCATCTCTGTTAGGAATCTCCTCTAGACGATTGCGACAACTCCTAAGCTCTGGCCGGGTTAGAGGTGCTTATAAAAGCGGTAAATTCTGGATTATTCCCCTGTTTAACTATCTGCCTCAAATTATTAAAGGCAAACGTGGACCAAAGGGTAAGTGGCGTAAAAATCGTCCTCCGGCTCTAGCTAAGATCAATGTCAACCGCAATCACATTGGCTCGAATATGCACAAAAGTCCCAAAGACCGGAAGCCAGTGATTTCAGTAAAACGAAGCGGCAACAATCTATACGGAAACGAGGTAGAAATCCTCGGTCCATGTCGGATTGTCTATCAGCCTGATAACCCACTCGATTGTGGCGCTCGTCTGTGGATCGAAACCTTCAGTGATGTTCACTTCATCGGTGGGTGCGGCTCGTTCTAGCTAGGAGCCTCTAACAACTAGAGGGGTATGAGCTAGGGGATTCGCGAGGTCAAACACCTCGAAATCCTAACTATTTTCCGGATGATGGTGAAAGCCCATCCCTTGAGGAGACAAGTGACTCTTTATCTGGCCACACCGAGTAGGCGGCAACCTACAGAGTGAAGCTGGCAACAGGGCGGAATCAGAGGTGAAACAGATTATCCACACTGCCGCTAATGAGGAGATGACATGGGTAAAATAAGTCCTAAAAAAGTGTCTCATAAAGAAAACACAATCTGAATAAAATCGTGTGTATTTCATCCTTTTATTCTCACGACATTATCCACCGGATAGTCGTAAACTCCGAGGAAAGGATAGGCAAAGTGGACTACCCTAAATCATCAAAACAATCTGGGAAACGGAACGAGTAAAAACGATGGCAAAACACATGGGTCTGAAGAACGGTCGTAACTTCGGTAAGCTATGCCAAGCCTAATCCCCACCATCGGGTAAGATGTCCTCAAAACTGGGGACGGGTATTCAGAATACACAAACCAATGGAGAGTATGGGTAGACACAGAGGAAAATCTAGTGACCTATGGAAAGGACAAAAGTGGAAAATACTCCGCCGGAACCTTTTCCGCCTACAGCGGCGCGTGTATAAAGCGGTTCAAGCTGGCGACTTGAGGAAAGCTCGGTCTCTGCAAAAACTGATTCTGAAATCTCGTTCAGCACAGCTATTGGCCGGAGATGAAACCTTAGAAGAGTGGAGCCTTAATTAATAATTTTTAACCCTTTTGCGCAAGAACCTCAAACTGTAAAGGCTCCACTCTTCTTGCGGTAACTTCTAACCATCCGTCAAGTAACACAGCTCAATCAGGGCAAAAAAACCGCCGGTATAGACGGTAAAACTGCACTGAATTACAAAGAAAGATTAGAAGTTCTTGAAACCATGAGGCAAAACGCCCTCGACTGGCATCATTCCGGTCTCCGAGAAATCCCAATTCCCAAAAAGAATGGGAAAGTAAGGATGCTCAAGATACCAACAATCGCAGACAGAGCATGGCAATGTCTAACAAAATTCGCCCTCGAACCTGCACACGAAGCCACGTTCCACGCCCGTAGCTACGGGTTCAGAACCGGCAGAAGTGCCCATGATGCCCAAAAGTATGTGTTCGATAACCTCAAATCACACTCAAACGGCATCAAGAAAAGAGTAATCGAACTAGACATCAAAAAGTGTTTCGACCGCATCTCCCATAAATCCATAATGGATAGGTTAATTGCACCAGCAAGTTTGAAGACTGGGATATTCCGATGCCTCAAAGCAGGAGTTGACCTGGAATTTCCTGAGCAAGGAACCCCACAGGGAGGAGTAGTCAGTCCACAAAAGCGCCAATATTGCACTTGATGGAATAGAAGATTTACACCCTAGCGTCCGGTACGCGGACGACATGATTATCTTCCTAAAACCAAAAGATAATGCTGAAAAAGTTCTGACGAAAATCAAGACATTTCTGGCAGAGCGCGGGATGGAAATCAGCGAAGATAAGACCAAGATAACCAAAACGACAGACGGATTCGATTTTCTAGGATGGCACATGCGTGTCAAACTAAACGGAAAGTTTCACTGTACTCCCTCAGCGGAGAACCACAAAGCTATTCGTAGGAAGATTAAGACCGTAGTTAACAGCTCGAATTATGGTGCAAAAATCAAGGCTAAGAAACTAGCCCCCATCATACGTGGCTGGAGGAATTACCACAAATATTGCGACATGAGCAGTTCTCGCGACAGTTTATGGTTCATGAATCACACCGCAAACCGGAAATTCCGCAAAGAAAAGAAGGTTAACCGGTGTCAGGCCGACGAACTATGTAAGAAAGGCTTCCCCGCAGTAGGGTATGAACAGAACAAACACGTAATGGTGAAAGGGACTAAGTCCCCTTATGACGGAGACTTAGTCTATTGGAGCAAGAGAAATACCACTCTTTATTCCGATGCTACCGCAGAAGCTTTGAAGAAACAAAACCATTCCTGTGGATATTGCGGAATGAAATTCATTGATGAAGAAAGAGTACATCTCCACCACATTGATGGAAATCACAACAACTGGAAGAGGAACAACCTCATGGCTGTTCACCTAAGCTGTCACCAATACATTCACGGGGGCAAGTCGTTCGCGAAGCGTCGCCTTTGGCCGTAGGCCACGCTGCGCGAACGGCGATAAGACTAGGATATCTAGGAGCCGTATGAGGGGAAACCTTCACGTACGGTATGACAGGAGAGGTGCCCCGGGTAATACCGGGCATCGACTCTAATCAGTTTTCCCGCTAGTAGCTAATTAACGTCAGTTCAGGTTAAGACCATTTTTTACTAATTTTAGGAAGTCATGGGAGTTACAGCCAACGAAAAAATAAGGGTTTGAGCTTATCCTGAATTCAGCTTAAACTAGAACAAAATGATCTTGAAGTTTGAAAGATAATTGAGATAAAAGAATTTTCTCAATCGTGAACTTGAGGCTGACTATCTCAGCTAATTCCATGTTTCTCCGCTTTCGTTTAATAGTTCCTTCAAGTTCTTTAAAATAATGCGAGTGATCGGATGTTCCTCTCCTAATTGTTTAACAGCAATCTCCAGGGCCTGTTGGTAGAGGGATTCAGCCTCTGTTTGTCGCCCCTGGTTGTGGAGGATGGTTGCCAGGTTATAGAGGATGGTTGCCAGATCAGGGTGCTCTTCTCCGAATAGCCGTTTATTAATCTCTAAGGCTTGCAGAAAAAGGGATTCAGCCTCTGTATACCGCCCCTGGTTAGAGTACAGTTCTGCCAGGTTGTGGAGGCTGTTTGCCACATTAGGGTTGTCTTCTCCTAGTAGTCGTTTCGTCATCTCTATGGCTTGCAGATAGAGTGGTTCAGCCTCTGTGTACCGCCCCTGGTCAGAGTATAGTCTTGCCAGGTTGTGGAGGCTGGTTGCTAGATCAAACTGGAATACTCCTGGTAGTCGTTTCGTCATCTCTATGGCTTGCAGATAGAGTGGTTCAGCTTCAGAGTACCGCCCCTGGTTCTTGTACAGTAAAGCCAGGTCATTGAGGCTGATTGCCACACTAGGGTGGTCTTCTCCAAGTAGTCGTTTCCTCATCTCTAAGGCTTGCAGATGGAGGGTTTCAGCTTCAGAGTACCGCCCCTGGTTAGAGTAGAGTTTGGCCTGGTTGTCGAGGCTGCTTGCCAGATCTGGGTGGTCTTCTCCTGGTAGTCGTTTCCTCATCTCTGAGGCTTGCAGATAGAGGGTTTCAGCTTCAGAGTACCGCCCCTGGTTAGAGTACAGTGTTGCCAGGTTGTCTAGACTGTTTACCAGATCTGGGTGGTCTTCTCCTAGTAGTCGTTTCCTCATCTCTAAGGCTTGCAGATAGAGTGGTTCAGCCTCTGTGTATTGTCTCTGGTTCTCGTACAGTTGTGCCAGGTTGTCTAGACTGTTTGCCACATTAGGGTGGTCTTCTCCAAAAATCTGTTGGCTAATCTCCAAACATTGCTTACCCCAAAACTCTGCTTTCTTGTACAATCCCTGAACATGATAGAATCTACTCAGCCAAATAGAGAGATAGAATAAATATTTATTTTCTAGCCACTGTTTTAGTTCTGTTGCCGCTTCAGCTACGTGAGGTAATAATTCTAGTGCTATTGTTTCCAACTGCTCTTGTTGATGCTCTACTGGGTGAGAGTGTGCTTCTTCTACCATTGAGATACAAAACATTTCTTTGAGTGCCTCTGCTAAAGGCATTTGTTCTAATTTATCTCGAAAGTATTGCCGTACTAATTGGTGAAGTTGATAGTATCCTTTCTCAGTTTTCTCAACCAGATTAAAACTTAAGAGAGTTTCTTCTATCACTTGATACCAATCTCTAATCAATCGTGATTTGTTCCTTATTGAAGGAATCAGTACTGAAACCAAGCCTGAGAATAAGCGTGAAAATGTTGGAAACCAACGCTGTACGATAGATTTATGATCAGTATTAATTGGAGGTAGACTCTTCTCCACTATTGTCCATTTAATCGGAGCTAAAGCAAACAGGCTCAAGAAACATCCTAAAAACTGAGCTTGAGAGTCTAAATCTTTCCAAATTAACTCCAATGCTGCTTCTACCCCTTTATTTGTCGTTATCTCTCCTGATGAGTTCAGTAATTTGAGATGGCTTTGCTCGAGTTCCCGTACTACCCTTGCTAACTTCCAATCTGAGTGTCTCTTCAAAAAGGATCCAATCAACTCCAGACCTAGTGGCAGATACTCTAGTTTGTCACAGATTTGAGAAGCTTCTACTGGTTCTTCTTCTAGTCTTGACTCACCGATAAAGGAAGCTAACAACTCCAGGGCTGTTTCTTTCACTGATACAGATGGTTGATCTTGCTCTCCTAGCAAATTTTTATTTATCTCTAAGGCTTGCTTTAATAGGGGTTCAGCCTCTTTATATCGTTCTTGTTTCTCATATAGATTAGCTAGATTACTAAGAGTTGCTGCTACATTTGGGTGTTGTTCTCCTAGGGACTGTTTATAAAGCTCTAAGGCTTGCTTAAACAGGGGTTCAGCCTCTTGGTATCGTTCTTGTTTCTCATATAGATTAGCTAGATTACAAAGAGTTGCTGCCACAGCTGGGTGTTCTTCTAGGGACTGTTTATACAGCTCTAAGGCTTGCTTTAACAGGGGTTCAGCCTCTTGGTATCGTTCTTGTTTCTCATATAGATTAGCAAGAGTACTAAGAGTTGCTGCTACATTTGGGTGTTGTTCTCCTAGGGACTGTTTATACAGCTCTAAGGCTTGCTTAAATAGGGGTTCAGCCTCTTGGTATTGCCCCTGCATTGTGTAATTTCCTGCCAACATGAGGATGGTTTGTGGCACACAAGGGTGTTGTTCTCCTAGGGACTGTTTATACAGCTCTAAGGCTTGCTTAAACAGGGGTTCAGCTTCTTGGTATTGCCCCTGCATTGCGTAATTTCCTGCCAACATGAGGACGATTTCTGTCAGATCTAGGTGTTGTTCTCCTAGCCATTTTTTTCTTATATCTAAGGCTTGCTTTAACAGGGATTCAGCTTCTTCATATCGCCCCTGCATTGGGTAATTTCCTGCCAACATGAGGAGGATTTCTGTCAGATCTAGGTGTTGTTCTCCTAGTAAGTGCTTCCTGATCTCTAAGACTTGCTTAAACAGGGGTTCAGCTTCTTCATATCGCCCCTGGATTGTGTACAGATTAGCCAACTGACCAAGGCAAATTTCTACATCTGGGTGTTTCTCTCCTAGTAACTCTCTATACAGTTCTAAAGCTTGCAGATTCAAAGATTCAGCCTCTTCGTATCGTTCCTGTCTTGAGTAAAGTGCTGCGAGGTTGTCAAGGGTTTGTGCCACATGGGGGTGTTGTTCTCCTAGTAACTGCTTCCTTAGCTCCAAGACTTGCTTTAACAGGGGTTCAGCCTCTTTGTATCGCTGCTGACTAATGTAAAGTAAAGAAAGGTTATTTAAAGTGCATGCCAGGTCTATTGGTCCTTGTTTATAGATTGGCCTCGGTCCTACTAGTTGCAGGTAGAGGTGTTCAGCTTCCTCGTATCGCCCCTGCCCATAGTAAAGATAAGCTAGGTCGTTGAGGTTACTTGCTACATCTGGGCTTTTTTCTCCTCGTAACTGTTTATTCAGTTCTAAGGCTTGCTTTAACAGGAGTTCAGACTCCTCGTATCGCTTTTGGCACTCATACAATCCTGCTAAGTTTTTGAGGCTTTCTGCCACAGCTGGGTGTTCTTCTCCCAGCCTGCGTTTGCTAACCTCCAAACATTCCTTATACCAAGGCTCTGCTAAGTTGTAGAATCCCTGACCTTCATAAAATCTACCTAGCCCGATAAATGGCCAAATTAAATCATCATTTTCTAACCACTCAGGTAATTCTTTCGCTGCTTCTGCCAGGTGAGGTATTGATAGTATTATCAGTTCTATTTCCTCTTTTGTTGGGGTATTTGAGATAGACTTTGATTGTTCTACCATCACTTTACAGAAACTCTGTTTGAGTGTTTTTGCCTCTGGCAGAAGCTCAAGTTTATCTCGCAAGTATTGCCGCACTAATTGGTGAAGCTGGTAAGTTTTCCCTTCTGTTTCCTTGATTAGGCTGAGATTAACCAGTTGCTCATCTCTGGCTTCTTCCCATTCTTCTTCATCCTCGGCCAGCTGACACTGCATCACTAACTCCCACTTCACCGGAGCCAGAGCAAATAAGCTTAACAAATATCCTATTTTCTTTCCTAACTCATCCAACTCCTTCCAGCTCAATTCCAAAGCTTCTACCACCCCTTTGGGTGATTCGGGAGAGATTTTTTGTAACGGCTTGCTTTCTAAACGCTGCTGCTCCAATCGCTCCATCATTCTGGCTAGAGTCCAATTGGGGCGGCGTTTCAAGAAGCGTCCTACTAGCTCTAAACCCAAGGGCAAGTTCCCTAACCAGTTACAGAGGTTTTTGCCTGTTTCTAGTTCTGCTTTTAATCGGTATTCTCCAATGAAAGAGGCTAACAGTTCTAGTGCTGTGTCTTCCTCCAATACTTCTAGGCGTAGCTGCTCAAATGATTCTGCTAGCCAAAGCTTGCGAGTAGTAATCAGTACTTTGAAACGCTGTTCTAGAGGGGGTAGGTAGTATTGAATTTCCTCGTAATTTCTGACATTGTCCAGGATAATAAGAACATCACCCGATGGCTGCCACCTAGACCAACAGTAATCCAAGCGGTCTCGCAACTCCCAATTATCTGGAGGATTAAGATTGAGCTGAGACTGGGCAAATCTTAGTAATTGTACTCCTACGTTGGATTCTTCTACCTGTATCCAACAAATCCCACCGGGATAGGTAAATTGTTGTTTTTGGCCTAGGGCATATTGTATAGCTAGTTCAGTTTTACCTACTCCCGCCATTCCCGTTACCACAGCGGTAATGGCAATTCGCTCCTTATCCTGAAGCTGCTGGTGTAGCGATTCCAGGTCTTGGTCTCGACCAACAAATTTGACTGCTCCACTGCGAACTCTTGCTAAGTTGTGAGGAATTGTCGTAAGCTTTTCCAAAAACTTACGGATGAGTTCTGCTTCCGGAAGGTTAAAAGTATTGTTTTCAATTTTAATATCACGCCCTTGACCGATGTTGATGTTGCCACTACCCAACTGTACAATATATTGATTTCCTTTAAAGATTAGCACATCTCGCAGGGCGGCTAGGTCTGAATCAGTTTGATTTCCTTCGACAATACGCCGTAATATGGCGTTTAAATCTTCTGAATTCATCTCAATTTATGGATAAGAGGCTAATTACCTAAATGTATATCCCTGGCTTGACCGATATTAACATTTCGATCTCCTGACATATTGAGATTTTGATCGTTAGTGCCAACCAATACATCACCACCGGCATTTATTGCTCCTGGCTTTTCAGTTATTTCCTTTGGCTTTTTTTTCAACAACTCGGCTAGATCTCTTGCTAGCTCTGGTTCTTGCTCTAGTAACTTTTTTAGTTGCCTCTGAAGTGCATCCAATGCATCTGGATCATCAGGAGAGTTAGCTAACTCCTCTGCTGCTCCTTTTGCCAATGGCTTGGCTTCTAACTTCGGTTGCAACTTACCCCATACAGCTGTCGCTTTCCTCCAAACATCCTCACCTAATGTTTGAAGCGCGCCTTCTACTACCTTATTTCCTGCTTTCAGTAGAAATGGCAGACAGGGCGCTAAAAATTTCACCAATAAAGTACTATCCATAATCCATACTTTTAATTATAATTAAGGTCTATATATTTTATCCTTAATTATCCTAGAAGTATAAAAGCAAATAATAAAAATTAATAATTACTATATAGCGGTTTCTAACCTGATGGGGGGACATGAGCTATGAAAAGCTTACTATATAAGGCTTTGAGGCCAATGAGGGCTTGATACAGTCGGAAATTGACCCTCGATTCATTTCCTGGAAGCTCAAAACCTTATAACTATGTCCAAGGTCGCGCCCAAAACAGCATGTATCTTTTTGTAACTTAAAGTCAGTTCGGGTTAAGACCATTTTTTACTAATTTTACAAAGTCATGGGAGTTACAGCCAAGGAAAAAATAAGGGTTTGAGCTGATCCCGAACTCAGGTTAATTACTAATTACCGATTTTTCTCTAATAGGCATTCTGCAGCTTCTAGCATATCTGCAGCAATATCTCTGAGGTCTTGCCGATTCTCTAGATATGTCGATAACGCATCCATCGGATCAATACTGTTACCTATACCCAGTTCCGGCAACCGGGGACGGGCTAGCTGGCTGACTAATTCTGGACGAATGGTATAGTGGTGGGCTGGCCTCAAGGATTCATGTATCGCAGTATTGTCAATTAGGTCGAGCTGCTCAGAACGTAGCTTGTAAATCAGCCGGACTATAGCGTCTTTAATAGTTTCGTTACCAATAGCGTTTAGTAAAGTATTTTGGGGATCATCTGCTTCAGCAAGGTTGACCTCAATGGTACGGAAGGGTCGCACTGATAAGGGACAAAATTCCCACTGAACGTGACCTTTGGACAGCTCAATCATAACATAACCTTTGTCTTCCTTCTCTTCACTGAAATCGACCCGCTCAATGCTGCCAGGGTAAATGACTGGAGGGTCATTGGAGTGGTTGAGATTCTGGTGATGGTGGATGTGTCCTAAAGCTACATAATCAAAGCAGGGTCGAGTCAGCAGCGAGAGCGGAATAGTAAAACCTTTACCAACTGCGAGGAAGCGCTCTGCACCAAATCTAGCTTGGTCTGCCATTAAATGACCTAACAAGACCGTTGGCAGGTTTGGGTCAAGTTGACGAATTTCTGCTTCTAAGATTGGCTCAAGCCGTGAGATCAGGAGTTGGTTAACCTCGGCTAGGGTTAGACCTTCGGTGTCTGGGCGACTGAGAAGGGTGGAGTTGGTTAGCCACGGTAGAGTAATCACCTGTACCGGACCATTGTCGGTTTGAATCTTATGAGTGGTGATGGTATCTCCTACTACAAATCCAGGCACACCTAAGGTGCGGTAAATGCATAAGCTAGCACCTCCTTGTCCTTGGGAGTGTTGGTCGTGATTTCCTACTAATAAAACTGTAGGAATATTTGCATCTACTAAGCGGCGAAATTGATTGGCAAAGGCTTGTTGAACATAGGGTGGTGGTGTGGCATCGGGAAAGGCATCACCGCCAAAAAGAACTAAATCCACAGGTTCGGTAATGGCTCGGTCAATACATTTAGCTAGGGTATTGACAAAATCCTCTAAACGTGTATTTATGCCAGTAGCAGGGTTTATTCGTCCATGGGAGAAGCCACTACCCATGTGGATGTCAGATAGGTGAAGAATTTTGATCATTGGCGATGATATATAATTTCGATGTGATAGATGAACATACTCTGTCAGGGAAAGGCAAGAGGCATGCTAGCAAGAGGCAATAGGATAAGCCATGTTGCTCAAACGTTGCTGAAAATGTATGGGTTATTGGTCAAGAATTTCAGCTTTCTAGCAAAAGGAGCCTCACAACGAACATGCGTAGCATGAGTGTTTAAAGTTACCGTAAGGATAGGGTCGCCTTTATGGTTAGGAGGCTATGGGTAAAAGGGTTAAAACTTTTTGATTAAGGCTCCACTAACAATCAGGTTTCGTCTCCAGGGAGGAATTTTGCACAGAGTCTTTCGGGAGAGGAAGACGAGCTATAAAGCTTCTGAGCAACTCTGAGTAGGTCATCCCCCTCCTGTCGGCCTCTTCTTGTAATTGCCTTTTCTCAAATTCGGTAACTCTAACTACAAGCTTTTGATTTTTCATTATGGGTTGACACTTGTTGCTACGACTGCTAGACTAATAATAGGTCGAAAAACAGGAATTGACAACAATGAGAACAGCGTATCAATATCGGTTAAGGTTAACAAAGTTACAGGAAGCAGAGATAGAGAGATGGCTTGATATGTTACGCTACCAATACAATTACTTGCTTGCTGATAGGTTTAACTGGTATGAGCAAAATCGTTGTTCCATCAACTCCTGTCCTTTAGTTTGCCACTTACCAGAGTTAAGAAATAATCCCGATTACTTTTCCCAGAAGAAAACTCTACCTCAGCTAAAGAAGGACAGACCTTGGTATAAAGCTATCCATGCGAATGTCTTACAAGATTGCGTCAAAAAAGTAGACTTAGCGTTTAAAAAGTATCTAAAAGGCGACTGTAATGGCAAGAAAAGCGGTAGACCTAGATTCAAAAGCAAAAACAGATACAAATCCTTAACTTTTTCTGCCTTTTCTAAAAATCCTATTCAAGGAAATAAATTAAATCTACCTAAGTTTGGATGGGTAAAGATGATTTACCATCGACCTATTCCAGATGGATTTAAAATAAAAACTGCTACAGTCACACGTAAAGCCGATGGGTATTATGTGACATTGTCTTTACAGGATAACACCGTTCCCAATGTAATTCCGATAGAACAAGCATCAAACCCTATTGGGATAGACATGGGATTAAAGTCTTTTTTGATCAGCTCCGATGGTACGGAGGTACCAATTCCCCAGTATTACCGGAAAGCTCAGAAACGACTCAAGAAAATCCAAAAAGCTGTCACCAGATCTAAAAAAGGTAGTAACAACAAAAAGAAAGCTGTAAGTCAACTGGGAAGAGCTCACAAAAAGGTAGCTGACACCCGAAAATATTTTCATTTTAAAACGGCAAAAGAGTTGCTAGATAATTATGATCTAGTCGCTCATGAAAAGCTTAATATCAAAGGACTAGCCAAAACCAGAATGGCTAAGTCGGTTCTAGATGCTGGCTGGGGGCAATTTCTGTCAATACTTTCAACCAAAGCCGAGAATGCTGGGTTAGTCACGGTTGCAGTAAATCCTCGAAATACCAGTCAAAACTGTTCTAATTGTGGAACAAAAGTACCCAAAAAACTAAAAGACCGCATTCATTATTGCCCTTATTGTGGTTACACAAAAGACCGAGATATAAATGCGGCGATCAATATATTGAAATTGGCGGTGGGGCATCCCGTCTGTAATAAAGCTGTGTGATTCGTTGGCTATAAACCTTATCCACAAAGGATTGGGGAGACTAGCCACAAGGGTTAAAACCTTGATAACTTGATAACCATGTTGGTGAAATACCAACCCTCGTGAAATCCGAGTGACAGCCTTACCCCTATCCACTGAGAAATAACAAGCTCTAGGATAAAGCGGGGTCGAACAGCGAAGCACTGTCAGCCTAAAGACGGTGTTAGTAGCAGGCAAAGAGCTCATGAGTACCAAAAGGAAGATATGCCAAACCATCGTAATGCTGACGTAGCGAAATAAAAGGCTGATACGCTACAGACAAATAGTCAACGGAATAAAACAGGATTATAAGGTTAGCTTTCCTTATAATGATTTCCCTAAATTCCCGGTGGAAAGTATCACTCTAAAAGCTCAACAGAATGGTTGTCAGGAACGAAGTAACCCCCATAGGCACTCTTGAAGAGGTCGGTCTTCAAGTAGGTTGTTAGCCGCAAGTCCTATGAGGGAGAGATTGAGTCAGAAGCCAAAGCCTAGAGTAATGTCTAGGATAAGCCAACAGACTCACGTGATAGGAAAAGGTATAGCTATGAGTAGCAATCAATATGTCTAAAGCTAGGGGGTTCGCCCCACAGTCGGAATGGAATCAGGTCAATTGGCGAAAGCTAGAACGAACTGTGTTTAAGTTGCAAAAACGGATATACCAAGCCTCTCAACGTGGTGATGTTCGAGTGGTAAGAAAGCTGCAAAAGACTCTGATGAAGTCCTGGTCAGGAAAAATGCTAGCGGTAAGGAAGGTAACCCAACAAA
>NZ_JAAHHM010000009.1:0-46091 GCF_010692445.1 Moorena sp. SIO3E8
ATTTTGCGACCGCAGTCTTGGGAAATCCCTGTTAGTTTAATAATGGCTCTCACCACTCCTCTCCCAATCCTTGCCTAAATCCTAGTCTCTATCACTGTTTCGACTACTTTTGCCTAATGGATAGCTTAAAAAAGGGGGGAGCCATACTCGCTCGTCCCCCTTTTTTAAGGGGGACCAACGGGGGATCTCCGAGGCAAGAAAACAGGCCCTAGCACCACTAAGGTTAGCCCTGCCAAGGTAACACCCACAAAGGTCTGTTTTGCTGAGGTTAACTCTACTGAGGTTAGCCTTGTAGAGGTTAGCAGAGCGGAGCTTAGCTTTGCAAAGGTCAGACTTGTAGAGGTTAGTCTCAATTAGGTTAGCGCCGCTGAGGTTAGCCTCGATCAGGTTAGCCTTGTAGAGGTTAGCAGAGCGGAGCTTAGCTTTGCAAAGGTTAGCCTGGTAAAGGTTAACCTTGATCAGGTTAGATAAACAGAGGTTAGCCTCAAGGAGATTAGCCTCACTGAGGTTAGCCCCTCTTAGGTTAGCCACATTGAGGTCAACTTTGATCAGGTTAACCCGCCTGAGATCAGCCCTACTGAGGTCAGCCCCTCTGAGGTTAGCCTCACTCAGATCAGGCTCTAGGTTAGGATTCTCCCTCCGCCACTGATTCCAGGCATCTATCCCTCGTTTGAGCACAGCCAAATGCTCTTTGTCTGCCATGATGCAATTCGATCCCAAAATACAAAAAAACGCTCACAACAGAGCAGCGTCATGGTTCTTTCTGCTTCATCCTAGTCGTGTCGGCACTATCCAGTCCACAGGTATTAGGGTCTGAATATATTTTTCTACACGGATGCGATAGGCACCCTTATATCTAACACCATACCCAGTTATCCCCAATCCTTCCAGAAATTTTTTAGATGAACTACCACAACTTGCGATCGCTTTACTAAGGGCGGGAGTCCTAAGTAGCGCTTGCTTCTGAGCAAAGGGCGATATCTATCGTTATGGTTTTAGCTGATCTGACAAGTTTTTTTCCTGACAGCATTTATGGTAGTTAAAATTTCATAATACTAACTAATTATTAGTGGCACAATTATGCTGAATTATAGCATTTATAAAATAGGTGAGGTACATAAGTTTGGGATTTTAGGGAACAGCGGATCTGGGAACAGCGGATCTGGGAGCAGAGAATAGGGAGTAGGGAACAGGGAAGAGACAATCGGGAATATCAAAAAATCCTGTGTACCTCATCAAGATTATTATATAGCATTTTTTTTTAGTTGTGAACATACTGCCTTAGGGAAAGGCAAGAGGCAACAGGCAAGAGGCAACAGGCAACAGGCAACAGGCAACAGGCAACAGGCAACAGGCAAGATTTAATCAAGTAAATATAAATTTTGGCTAGTTTTAAACCCCTGTAATAATTGTTTAAATTTAATTTATAAAAACTAGGTAATATCCAAAATAATCTAGCAGAGCATTATATCAATAATTTAATTTGTAAAAAAAAAATCAGAACTGATAAAAAACAATTTCAGTCCTCAAAAAAAATATGAGTGTTCCCTGTTCCCTGTTCCCTGTTCCCTGTTCCCTTTGCTAAAGATTATAATTCAACTACTAATCACCAAGATTTTCTGATGGCTGAGATCACACTAGGGGATTTAATCACATTGATTTTCCGAGAGATCACTGACACATTGGAACAAACAAGTGATCGGGCTGCTGAACCATTGAAGTTACAGGTCACTGATGTGGATGTTGAAATTCCTGCCCATCTACGGCTGCAAACTGACCCCCAGTCTTTACCAGAAAAGTCAAGTAGAGTGATAGTGACAATGCCATCAGCTCGTGAAACACAACCAGTTGGTAGTAATGGTCGTATCCGAATCACTATCACTACTGATACCTAGTTGCATTCAAACAGAGCAGATTGGTTGGATAGGGAGATAGGGAGATGGGGAGATAGGGAGATGGGGAGATAGGGAGATTGGCGGAAGAGAAAGTTGTACGTTTGACCGCAACTTGGTATGAAGACAAAAGGTAAAGGCTAAACTATTGCATGTATAGCAGTTCTACATTGGCTGAGGTGCTCCGCCCTTGGGGTTGCTCGGGAGTAAGAAGTTGGGAGTAGGGAAGTCAGAAGAGGGAACTTCGGATCGATGAGTACTGATGAGTCAGTAACAGAGGATAACCAAGAATGGCAGCTGGCGGAATTGGTGGATGCGATCGCATCGGAAATTGACTATGCGGAAGATACTCTCTCCCTCAAATCCTATGCTCGTGGTAAGTCTTTGGCTATCAAACAGCTAAACCTGGATTTGGAAGTAACAGTGCGCCGTGGTCAAGATGGGGAAATTTGGTTTCGGACGGTTGTTGATCCCAAGGAAAATGGTGCTACTGTTCTCAAATTGGATTTTACCCAGGTACTACAGAGTCAGTTGCATGGGGTACGTAAGCCTCTAGACCGACCAGTAGATAACCGTCCTCTGGCTACGTTACCAGATATTACTGAAACTGAGATCAAACAACTAAATGCGATCGCAATTTACTCCGTTGATGACCTAGAGCGCTACACCCAAACCCCAGCAATGATCGCCGAAGTTAGCCGTAAAACTGATCTTCCCGAAGCACGGATTCGGATGTGGCGACAACTCCCATTTTTGACTGAAGTGAAACCAGCCAAATCACCGCCAGGGAGTAGTGTGGTGATTGAAGGGGGGAATTTCCCTTCTGTGCCTTCACCCGGTGCTTTAGTGTTGTTTCAGGGTCAGCCAGCTAAAATAATAACTTGGAGTGAGTCCCGCCTGAGTGTGATCATGCCCCAAGTAAGGGGTGTTGGTGTCCTATTTGCTGTGATTGATGGTCAAACCACCAATACTCTTCCGTGGGAAGCCACTACTATTGATTTATTGGTGCGTGACATTACCCTAAATCCTCCATTACCAGTAGCAGGGGATTTAATTACATTAGAAGCAGATCTAATTAATCAAGGAAGTAGCCCTTCCGGTTCTTTCCAAGTTGAGTGGACTATCAACAATCTATCTGACCTTAGTCCCCATGGCACCTTACAACCGAATCAGCGATCGCAAGACAGCAGCATTCGTCATCAACTTAGGTTCAAGGCTGGCTTCCATATCATCCGCTTCACAGCTGATCCACAACAACAACTCCCCGATATCAACCCAAGCAACAGCACCTTTACCAAAAAGATTTGGGTCAAATCGCGCCAAGAGCTTACCATTGCTGATTTTCGTCCCATTAAGACCCTTGACCCTTTGCTGAACCCAACCCTAGGACCAGCGGATGTATTGAGTCTGGTGTTCCGGGGTTTATGTCGTTTTAATTCCTTACGTGGGTTGCTGGTTCCCGATCTTGCGGTCAAGTGGAAGCTAGAAACTGTAGACAAAATCACTACAATCCTTTATTTCCAGCTTCATGACAACCTACGTTTCCACGATGGCACCCCTCTAACCGTTGCTGATGTTGAGTTCACTTATCAGGTACTACGGAAAATTGACTCACCCTGGCGCAAACTGGTTTTGACAAGCATCAGGGATATCAAACTTGTAGATCAAAAAACCATTGCGTTTACATTACAGTCTGCCCCCCAAAGGTTACCCTCGCCATCCCATCGCCTCAGGGAAATTGATTCCATTGAGCCTAGGGATTCCCATCCCTTAGCAATCGACCCACGCCCGGTAGCCAAACCTCCGATTCATCCCCAACTTTTAACCGTGGGAATTGTACCGCGCCATGGTTATGGTACAAAACACTTTGGGATAAAGCCGATTGGGACTGGACCATTCCAAGTTGAGACCTTCGGTTCTAGTGGCATCCAGTTGAGTGCTTTTCCAGACTATTGGCAAGGCACACCAAGATTTGATCAAATTGTCATTCCCGTCATCTGTGATCACAACCAGCTGCTCGATATGGTGCTAGGCCATAAGGTCACTGCAGCAGTAATACCCTACTCAAAAGACCTGGCCAAGACCTTGAGGGAAAACCAAGAATTGACTGTCGTGGCTCTTACCCAATCTCAGCCACAGTTACTACAAGTACAATCGACTAGGATTCAGGAACGGATGCCTAATCCTTTCAATACAAACTGGAATGCTCATCTGTGGTATAGCACTTCTGAATCGGGTGAGGTACAAAGTTATGGGTTGGAGGGAGTCGGGAGTCGGGATTAGGGAATCGGGAATCGGGAGCGGTGCGACCCCGCGCTTTTTCAAAGCTAAGCGTGAACGCGCAAGCCCTGGGAGTCGGCAGTAGAAATGCAGTGCGCTCTTGGGGTGAGAAACGCTATATAAAGTTACGGATTATTATTGCTCCAGCTTGGCTTTAGATAACGTCCAAAACCACAATTGACACAAGTCAAGTCTACCGGATTTCACTTGAAAATTTGCTAATCTGTTGAGGTGCAAATCAGCTAAAAAACGATCAGAGTGTCTAAGAGCTGTATTATTTTGTAATGTTGCTTTAGCTTGAGCTTATTTTGATGGGAATGCCATGACTAACTTGCCTGAGCCTCTGCCACCCAATCAGCCTGAACATAGTAACAACGGTACCGCCAAGAACTCAGCCAATGGTCATTCACCACCATCTCCTCCCCAAACTCAAGAGGAGCAACATTTATCTACCCTGCCGTTGTCAAACCTGCCCAATAAACCAACGATTGGATCGGTTACTCCTGCCAATCGCTCCCTAAGCGCAATTATTCTCACTGCGATCGCTATCATGATTTTTGGGGTAGTGATTGATAACCTCTGGATTGGGATATCCGGATCTACTGTGGCGCTGTTGGTTTCATTGCCAGTAATTTTACCGGTTCTCAAACAATGGCTTACTGATTTGTTGCCACCACCACAAAGAATCAAAGTTATTGCCTCGATCGGAGTGGTAGCAGCAATAAGTGGCTTACTGAACTTTGTTGGTGTTTACCAAAACATCAGCCATTGGTTGGTTCAAATTAAATGGGATGAATTTGGGTCATGGGCTGAATGGGTAGGTGCTTTGGGACAGATTTTGATTGCCCTCGTAGCAGTATTCATTGCTTGGCGACAATATGTCATTTCCAAAGACCTGACCATCCAGCAAAATATGATTACCCAGCAGCAAACCATTGATGCTTACTTTCAGGGAGTTTCAGATTTAGCCTTAGATGATCAGGGATTGCTAGAAGATTGGCCCCAAGAGAGGGCATTTTGCGAAGGAAGAACCGCTGCTATTCTCAGTAGTGTGGATGCCCATGGGAAAGCTAAAGTACTCAGATTTTTGTCCCAAGCCCGTTTACTGACTCCCCTCAGACGGGATAATCATTTAGGACGCCCCATGTTGGATGGGTATGGAGGATACCAAGAAGACCGAGTTTATGGTATAAGGGTTATTGACCTGAATGTAATGTTAGCTGGATCAGACCTGAGTTATACAGATTTGCGTTGGACAGAACTCGCCGAAGCTAATATGGTCAGAGCGAATCTCAGCTTCTGTGACTTAGTGCAAGCGAATCTATCCCGCACTGTTTTATATGAAGCCAACCTCACTGGTGCTGACCTCAAGGGAGTCCGCCTATTTTATGGTTCAGTAGAAACTGCCAGTCCCCGCAGTCGTACCCATCCCCCTGACTATCGCACTGGAGCTTACACCGGTGCAGTAGTCGAAAATGTTAACTTCACCGGTGTCCAGCGGATGGATGAAAAGCAGCACTACTACAGCTGTGCTTGGTGCGGTGAAAAGTCAAGAAAAACAATCCCGGGTGGTTGTCAGGGAATTCCTAATAAATTAGGGCGCTAGAAGGTCGTTAAGGTTGAAGGTTGAAGGTTGTTAAGGTTGAAGGTTGTTAAGGTTGAAGGTTTAAGGTTTAAGGTTGTGAAGGTTTAAGGTTGAAGGTTGTTAAGGTTGAAGGTTGAAGGTTGTTAAGGTTGAAGGTTGTGAAGGTTGAAGGTTGAAGGTTTAAGGTTGAAGGTTGTGAAGGTTTAAGGTTGAAGGTTGAAGGTTGTGAAGGTTGTGAAGGTTTAAGGTTGAAGGTTGTGAAGGTTGAAGGTTGTGAAGGTTGAAGGTTTAAGGTTTTATAGAAAATCTGCAACTTGCCACCTTAAACCAACGAACCGGCAACCTGTAACTTACCACCTGTAACTTACCACCTGTAACCTTCAACCTTCAACCTTCAACCTTCAACTTTCAACCTGCAACCTGTAACCTCTAACTTTAAACCTGCAACCTTCAACAAACGATGAACCCAACCTATTCCCTGGTTATTCCTGTATATAACGAGGAAAACAGTATTTTAGAACTGTACCGACGCATCTGTACAGTAATGGATCAGTTAGGGGAGGTGGAGTTAATTCTAGTCAATGATGGCAGTTGCGATCGCTCTCTAGAGCTGATGCGAGACCTTCATCAAAAAGACCCAAGGGTATGTTACCTAAGTCTTTCCCGTAACTTTGGTCATCAAATTGCTGTCACTGCCGGTCTAAATTTTGTGCGGGGTCAAGGGATTATTGTCCTAGATGCTGATTTACAAGACCCACCAGAGATCATCCCAGTGCTAGTGGAAAAATGGCAGCAGGGTTATCAAATTGTTTATGCTCAGCGCACTCAGAGACGTCGTGAAAGTTGGTTAAAGCGCTTTCCGGCTTACCTATTTTATCGTTTACTGCGCCGTCTAGCCAATGTCGAGATTCCCTTAGATACGGGGGACTTTTGTTTAATGGATCGACGGGTGGTTGATGTACTCAATGCCATGCCAGAACGCAACCGTTACGTGCGGGGATTGCGTTCTTGGGTAGGGTTGCGGCAAACCTCTGTTTCCTATGTACGTGACCCCCGCTTTGCTGGTGAGATCAAGTACACCATTCGTAAATCCCTAGCCCTAGCAGTAGATGCACTGGTTTCTTTTTCTAAAGTGCCATTGCGAATCGCTACTTATCTGGGATTATTAGCAACAGCGATCGCGCTATTGATGGCAGGGTTAGTGCTTTACTGGCGGATTTTTGAACCGAATTCTCCTGTGACTGGGTTTGCCACCATTATGATTGCAATTTTCTTTTTGGGAGCAGTACAGTTAGTATCTATTGGTATTTTAGGGGAATATGTAGGACGCATTTATGAAGAAGTTAAAGGCAGACCATTGTATGTTTTATCAGAAGTGAGGGGGTTTGGGTCGGAATGAGTATCAAAGTAAGCTATCAGCTATCAGTTATCAGCATTCAGCTATCATGCTTAAAATAAACCAGCTTTGTGGCACAGGCTTCTTTGTGGCACAGGCTAGAAGCCTGTGAGTTAACTCAGATTAAACTAATGCTTACCTCTTTTATTCAAAAGCTGACGGCTGACGGCTGATAGCTGAATGCTTATAATTTTCGCTCAGTTTTTTCTATACCCTTGGCGAAGATGCTATCTTTCTCTGTGAAAGGCAGCCTAAACCCAAAAGACTAAGTCCTATAACAGTGCCAGGTTCAGGTACACTTGCTGGTGGTTCATTTTCTACCCGCCTAAAACTCACTGTGTCTACGAATTCTCCATCGACCTCGAACGCAGTAAATAACTCTGGGAGAGGACCTGGACCATTAGCAAAAACAAAGCTAAAATCTTCTGTACTCCAACTGAATTGATCTCCACCTGACAACCCTTCGAACACTGACCATACAGGATCTTTTGTAGAATCAGCCTCAGTATAGGTTCTATTGTTGAAAAAAAACTCAATCTCATCTATCGGATAAGTTCTATCGATCACGGGAATACCTGGTACAATAGGCTCTAATTCCCTCCTGATTTCATTGACGTCATCATAGCTGAACTTACCAGATGACCCTGCTGTTGAAAACTCATAGGTAATGGTAATAGCTTGGACAGGATTAGTGTCAATCACTGCTAGGCTTAAGGCTGCACCAGTAGTGATTAGTGCTAATTTTTGGCAGATACTTTGTCCTTTAAACATTGATTTATCCCTGTAAATTAGTTGTTGATATTACTGATTTTTCAGTAATCAAATTAATTCTATACCAAGGGTCAGGAGAATTTATAAACACTACATAAAGTTTACCTAAAGTTTACATAAAAATGTGAATAACGGTTGATACTATAGCAATAGGGAATAGGAAATAGGGAACAGGGAATAGAAAAGGGTTGATAAACGTTAAATTTATTAACACAGTTAACAGAATTGATGTCCAAGTAGTTAGTTAAAAACTTGTTAATAAATCCCAACCACATTCTGGTAAACTAATCCGTCAGCCTATGGGCTACGCGCACGCTACTTGAGGTGCCATTTGCTTAGCGTGGGCAATGTGCAATGCGCAATGGCCAAACCAGAGCATTTAATAGTTCGAGATTAATGAGAATTGAAAGTCTGGGTAAAAGCTGATACGCGACACGCTGATACGCGACACGCTGGTATTTAAAGTAACAGTAATGAGAAACTAATTAATACTAAATTATAGCGTTGATCACAGTTATCAGGTAAATTAAATCTTATTATCCCGACTCCCGACTCCCGACTCCCGACTCCCGACTCCCGACTCCCTACTCCCGACTCCCTACTCCCGACTCCCGACTCCCGACTCCCTACTCCCTACTCCCTACTCCCTACTCTCTTTGCTCTATGACTGAATTTGCGTCTTTCAAAACTCAACTAGCTGCTTCAGCTCCCCGTTTGTTTGAGCTCATTGATGGTTTTAAGCAATCTAAGGTACTGGTGGTTGGTGATTTAACTCTTGATGAGTTTCTCACAGGTGAAGTGGAACGAATTTCACGAGAGGCACCAGTATTAATAATACGTCATGAAACCACTCGTCAAACTCCTGGTGGTGGGGCAAATGCTGTTTATAATCTGGCTAAGCTGGGAGCAAAGGTTAAGGTAGCTGGGTTTTTGAGTAAGGATCCTCAAGGGCAAGTGCTGCGGACGATGTTTGAAGAGGTGGGGATTGATACTAGTGCGATCGTGATTGATCCAGACCGACCAACTGTGACCAAAAGCCGGATTGCTGGTCATGCCCGTCAGTCGGTGACTCAGCAGATTGTGCGAATAGACCGCAAGTCAGATGAATTGCCCGACCGGGATAAGCAGTTAGAGTTGGCAGCACAAATACAACAGCATGTAGGTCAGGTGGATGCTGTGGTTTGTTCTGATTACGGAGATGGTGTGTTTACACCACCAGTGATTGAAGCGGTTTTGTCTCACGACCGCACCATTGTAGATACTCAGAAGGATCTGGACCGTTATCATGGCGCTAGAGTATTTACTCCCAATCTGCCAGAAGCGGAGCGAGCAGTGGGGTATGGGATTAAGAGTTTTGAGGATTTGTTGAGAGCTGGTAGAGATTTGTTGGCACTGACTCAAGGGGAAGAAATTCTGATTACTCGTGGTGAACAGGGTATGAGTTTGTTTGGTCGTGATGGTAAGGTGGAGCATATCCCAGCGTTTAATCGCACCGATGTGTTTGATGTAACTGGTGCTGGGGATACCGTAGTAGCAGCCCTGACCTTGAGCTTGTGTCTGGGGGCTTCCTACTGGGAAGCAGCGGTTTTGGGGAATTTGGCCGCTAGCATTGTGGTGCGCCAGTTTGGTACAGCAACTACTAGTCAGGATGAGATGAAAGAGGCTTTACGAGGGTTATTGGAGGTTGAACCATAAACTATAGCAATTCTCTGTTCGATGCTTTCCTCAATAGGTAAAGATTTATTACGAAAAAAATAATTTCTGCATAAAGTCAACAGATTATCTTGAGGAATAAATAGGGAGCATCCCAGTTTTGATGCTGCCAATCAAGGGTATTCAAGTGATCTTTATCAGTGTTTTTAGCATAACATGTTTTCTCGCAATCTCGCCTTTATAATCGGTATCAATAACTACACAAATGGCATTTCCCCCCTGAAAACCGCCGTAAACGATGCCAAAAAAATAGCAGAAATTCTCCGCATCAAGCATGATTACGAAGTCTGGGAATGCCTAGACGAAGTGGCAACTCTGTCTAAGTTTAACAAATTTTTATCTCATACCTTACCCGAACAAGTTACTGAAAATGACCGCTTATTATTTTACTTTGCTGGTCATGGAGTCGCTCTCAATGGGGATGATGGCCCGGCGGGTTACTTAATTCCTCAAGATGCTTTACTGGGGGATACTAATAGTTATCTGCCCATGACCAAGTTACACGATGCTTTAAGTCAATTACCCTGTCGTCATTTCTTGGGTATCCTCGACTGCTGTTTTGCTGGTGCTTTTAAATGGTCGAATACTAGGGATTTACTCACATCGCCAGAAGTAATTCACCAAGAGCGTTATGACCGTTTTATTACTGACCCAGCCTGGCAAATCATTACGTCTTCAGCTTCTGACCAAAAAGCCTTAGATAACTTTAATTTAGATAGCGAACGCGGTCAATTCGGCAATCATTCCCCTTTTGCTAGTGCATTATTAGAAGCCCTCGAAGGGGCAGCAGATATAATTCCTCCTGCAAAAGATGGTAAACCCCCTGGAGATGGGGTAATTACAGCCACAGAATTATATTTATATTTACGGGATCGAGTCGAAATTCCCACAGAAAAATGCCGGATACGACAAACCCCTGGTATTTGGTGTTTAAATAAGCACGATAAGGGAGAATATATCTTTCTTTCTCCGGGACATGAACTTAATTTACCCGCCGCACCACAATTAGATGAGTCAAAAAATCCCTATCGCGGTTTAAACTCCTTTGAGGAGAAAGACAGTTCACTGTTTTTCGGTAGAACATTACTAGTAGAAAAGTTAGAAGATTTTGTCAAAGCTAATCCCCTGACAGTGGTGTTGGGTGCTTCCGGTTCCGGTAAATCTAGCTTGGTAAAAGCCGGATTAATTCCCAAACTACGGCAAGGTAATACCGAAAAATGGTGTATTTTGCCACCCATCCGTCCTGGTGAGACTCCCTTGCAAGGGTTAAATAATGCTTTAAAAAATAGCCAATTACCAGAGGTAGCAGCCCAAAACCCCCAGCAGAACCTGGCAATGAGCATTGATGTTTGGGCGAAAAATAACCCCAACTCTAAGTTATTACTGTTTATTGACCAAAGCGAAGAAATTATTACACTCTGTCAAAACTTAGATGAGCGTCAGGCGTTTTTCCAACAGATACTCACAGCCATAAATACCCATGGGGATAAATTACGGGTAGTATTAACCCTACGCTCTGACTTTGAACCGCAAGTCAGGGATGCTGGCTTAACGTTTGTCCCCACAGACTATAACGTGGGTTTAACTGTGCTTAAAAAGTGTTGGCACAACGGACGATTTATTGTACCAGCGATGACACGAGGGGAACTAAGGGAAGCGATAGAAAAACCGGCTCAAGCACGGGTGATGTATTTTCAGCCCCACGATTTAGTAGAAGAATTAATAGATGAAGTGGCGGATATGCCGGGAGCATTGCCCCTGTTGTCTTTTGCCTTGAGCGAACTTTATCTGAAATACTTAAGGCGACAACGGGAGGAACAATACAGGGGTATTACTATTGACCGGGCGCTGACTCAAGCCGATTATATTGAATTAGGGGGAGTCATGCAATCACTAACTCAAAGGGCTGATGAAGAATATAAGGCGCTAGTTAATAAAAATCCCGCTTATGACCAAGTTATCCGTCATGTGATGTTACGGATGGTGGCACTAGGTGGAGGAGAATTAGCCCGTAGGCGCGTATCGTTTTCAGAATTGAAATATCCGGGTCAGAAAGATGGTTTAGTGAACGAAGTAATTGGGCGCTTTACTAACGTACGGTTATTGGTTAATGGAGTTGATGCTGATCGCAATGCCTATGTGGAACCAGCCCATGATGCTTTGGTGCGGGGTTGGCAAAGGTTGCTGGAGTGGAAACAAAAAGACGAGGAAAATTTACTTCTACAACGGCGGTTGACTCCTGCGGCGGTGGAGTGGAAAAATCTTAAAAGCAAAAAACAATCATCCGGTTTTGAAGCCAAGGCTGAAGCTGCGATTAATTGGTTGAATGGGAGACTTGACCTTGCTGAAAACTTTTTTAACAAAATAAACACACTCAAAGATACTCAGTTGGCTCGATTGTGGCAACGGACACCGGAGCAACAAAAAGGTTCGAGAGATAAAACCGTACAATTTCTTTGGAATGCCAATCCTTATCTCGATGTATTGAATAAAGAACTCAATTCTGATGATAACTGGCTGAACCAAGTAGAAGCTGAGTTTGTGCAGCGTAGCGTCAGGCAAAAAAGCTTAAATACTCGTCAGAATTGGGGTATTGCGATCGCAGTTATGGTGGGGTTAGGTACAGGTTTAGTATTATCGACTCATTTTGGCTTACAATCTCGTAAACGGGCAATTAACTCAGACTTACTTGCACAAGCTGCCAATATCAAGTATTCTGCATCAGTAAAACCTACTACAGAAGAATTGCTCCAAGCTATTGAATCAACCGCTAAAACTCAAGATTACCAAAAATCCTTACAACCAACAGTGATCAATGAAGTTAATTCTAGCTTATTGGCAGCTTTAGATAAGGTTCGAGAAAGGAATCGCTTACAAGGTCATACAGATATTGTCACTGATATCGCTTTTAGTCCAGATGGCAAACAGATTCTCAGTGGCAGTTTTGACAACACAGTGCGTTTGTGGGACACAGAAACAGGTCTTCCTCTCCATACATTAGAAGGTCATACTGATACTGTCAATGCGATCGCTTTTAGTCCAGATGGTAAACAGATTCTCAGTGGCAGTAGGGACGACACAGTGCGTTTGTGGGACACAGAAACCGGTACACTAATACATACATTAGAAGGTCATACTAATACTGCCACTGATATCGCTTTTAGTCGAGATGGCAAACAGATTCTCAGTGGCAGTGGCGACGGAACATTGCGTTTGTGGGACACAGAAACAGGTCTTCCTCTCCATACATTAGAAGGTCATACAGAAGATGTCTATGAGATCGCTTTTAGTCGAGATGGCAAACAGATTCTCAGTGGCAGTGGCGACGGAACATTGCGTTTGTGGGACACAGAAACCGGTACACTAATACATACATTAGAAGGTCATACTAATACTGCCACTGATATCGCTTTTAGTCCAGATAGCAAACCGATTCTCAGCAGTGACAGTTGGGACAACACATTGTTGTGGGACACAGATTCCGGTCAACCTTTCCATATAGAAGATCATACTGATGATGTCTATGGGATCGCTTTTAGTCCAGATGGCAAACAGATTCTCAGTGGCAGTGGCGACGGAACATTGCGTTTGTGGGACACAGAAACAGGTCAAACTCTCCATACAGACGAATTAGAAGGTCATACAGATTTTGTCACTGATATCGCCTTTAGTCCAGATGGCAAACAGATTCTCAGTGGCAGTTTGGACAGCACAACAGTGCGTTTGTGGGACACCAAATCCCGTACACTAATCCATACATTAGAAGGTCATACTAGTTGGGTCAGTGCGATCGCTTTTAGTCCAGATGGCAAACAAATTCTCAGTGGCAGTGACGACGGAGCAGTGCGTTTGTGGGACACAGATTCCGGTACACTAATTCATACATTAGAAGGTCATACTAGTTGGGTCAGTGCGATCGCTTTTAGTCCAGATGGCAAACAGATTCTCAGTGACAGTGATGACAACACAGTGCGGTTGTGGGACACCGAATCCGGTCAACCTCTCCATACATTAGAAGGTCATACAGAAGATGTCACTGCGATCGCTTTTAGTCGAGATGGTAAACAGATTCTCAGTGCCAGTTCCGACGACACAGTGCGGTTATGGGACACAGAAACCAGTCAACCTCTCCATACATTAGAAGGTCATACAGAAGATGTCACTGCGATCGCTTTTAGTCGAGATGGCAAACAGATTCTCAGTGCCAGTTCCGACGACACAGTGCGGTTATGGGACACAGAAACAGGTCTTACTCTCCATACATTACAAGGTCATACAGAAGATGTCACTGCGATCGCTTTTAGTCGAGATGGCAAACAGATTCTCAGTGGCAGTTCCGACGACACAGTGCGGTTATGGGACACAGAAACAGGTCTTACTCTCCATACATTAAAAGGTCATACAAGTGCTGTCAATGATATCGCTTTTAGTCGAGATGGCAAACAGATTCTCAGTGGCAGTGGCGACGGAACATTGCGTTTGTGGGACACAGAAACAGGTCTTACTCTCCATACATTACAAGGTCATATAGATGGTGTCTGGGCTATCGCTTTTAGTCCAGATGGCAAACAGATTCTCAGTGGCAGTGGCGACAAAACATTACGGTTGTGGGACACCGAAACCGGTCAACATCTCCATACATTAGAAGGTCATACTACTTTTGTCAATGAGATCGCTTTTAGTCGAGATGGCAAACAGATTCTCAGTGGCAGTTGGGACAACACAGTGCGTTTGTGGGACACAGAAACAGGTCTTGCTCTCCATACATTACAAGGTCATACAAGTAGGGTCACTGATATTGCTTTTAGTCGAGATGGCAAACAGATTCTCAGTGCCAGTGGCGACGGAACAGTGCGTTTGTGGCTGGGTTTAGATTGGCGAAATTTATTAAAAGAGGGATGTGATCAGCTACAATTTCATCCTGACCTCGTTGCGCCTCAAAATAATAAAGCAGGAGAAGTTTGTCTTAAGTATGCTGGTTGGGAAGATAAAGCCAAAGCCGACTTTCTGGTGAGACAAGGTAGGGCTTTTGTGTTACAACAAGAGCCAAATGTAAAAAATGCTGTTAAAAAATTTAAAAAAGCACAAAAACTCAATTCTGACATCGACCTCAACCCAAGTACAGAGGAAATAGACAAAGACCCTAAAATAGTAGCGCACTTGTTAGCCGCACAAGCTAAAGTGAATCAGGGTTGGTCGCTAGCAATAGAGGGGAAAATAAAGGAGGCTATTTCTGTCTATCAAGAAGCACAAAAACTCTATCCTGACATCGACCTCAATCCAGATACAGAGGAACAAGACAAAGACCTACAAACAGTAGCGCACTTGTTAGCCGCACCAGCCAAGATACAAGAGGGAGCGATACTAGCAGAAGAGGGGAAAATAAAGGAGGCTATTTCTGCCTATCAAGAAGCACAAAAATTCAATCCTGACATCGACTTCAATCCATATACAGAGGAAATAGACAAAGACCTACAAACAGTAGCGCACTTGTTAGCCGCACAAGCTAAGGTACAATTTGGAGCGATACTAGCACAAGAGGGGGAAATAAAGGAGGCTATTTCTGTCTATCAAGAAGCACAAAAACTCTATCCTGACATCGACCTCAATCCAGATACAGAGGAAATAGATAAAGACCCCAAAAAAGTAGCACAACAGTTAGCCCCAGACTCAAAATAATCACATGCCTGTCCACATAAAAATGAAGTAGGTACTCAAGCCATGGCCTAAAGGCCACGCTACGCGAACGCCTCATCGGGTGCCTACCAACTAAATATATTACCATTACAGCCGAAATCTTGGATAGATTATCGGCTAGTTTGCGCTGCATCAAGAGGTGTGACCCGTGGCGAATTTAATTCTTAATGGTAAGAGCGCACCGGTGGGGGTAATGATGTCAAAGTCCCCCAGAATTGGGGGATTTAGGGGGCAAATGGGTAAGTCCTGATCGGTTACTTCTGACTTGTGGACTTGCGGACTTGCCCGTAGCGCTATACATCTGGCAACTCTCTCAATAATTTGTTACAAAATTTTAAAAAATATGCTATAATATTATATTTTTTATAGTATAATGAAAGTGTGGACAATCAAATCCACGGGAAGAGCCAGCCTAAGAGTTTTCCTAGGCCACAGGCTGGCTCTGGGTACCCCTTAAAGTAAAGGAGATAACTTCAATATTATGTCGTATCGTTCAAGCCTATATCCATGGGTCATGGTTCGCCTATTACCACCGATGCCACCAGTCGTTTTCGCTCGGTTCCGCAACTGTTGTGATGCCAAAGCTTATTCGCAGACCCTGAAACAGTTAGTGCCTGATGCTAAGTTTCTAATAATTTTCGATATAAGTCTGCCGATGGAGCAAGAGGAATAGGGAGTGTTGCAAGGGTGGGGAGTCAGATGAGTCACTGGCTTGGCGTTGCTGATTCTGAGTATGGTTTTGCCCCCCTAGCCCTGCCCTTAAAAAGGGGGACTTTGAGGTTGATAAGCATACCTCATATAGCGCTACGCGCAAGTTAGAAGTCAGAAGTCAGAAGTCAGAAGTAAGCTAGGACTAGGTTTCGGAGTTTACAAATGTCAAACATCTTAATGGGTAGTGCTATAAATGCCAGAAAAGCTATATATTCAGATGCATTCGCGTAGCGTGACCATTCGCGTAGGGTGGCCCAAAGGCCAAGGTCAATCGCATTTAGGCTTAGTTTTTCCTTTCATCACTTAATCTTTTAGTTAACTTTACTGACTCTTCAAGATTAAATCCAGGAATGTTTGATTAACTATTGATAGTCGTTTTTTATATCAATACATATGAAATTAACTCACATTAGTGCTTCTTTAGTATTCCTGGGAGCGATCGCAGTTACTCCAGCTTATGGAGCCTCGGTATCCTTCACTCCCATTGGGTCACAATTAGACAAAGATGCCATCAATGACCTTCAAGTCAATGTTGGTGACACCATTGATTTCTCTTTTGTGTTAGATACTAGCGGTCTCACTGCGAATTTACAGTCATTGGACATTCTTGTAGAACAAGATAGTACTGAGCTTGTTACTTTAGAAGGATTTAGGACAGATGCAGATATAGCTGCCTTTTCAGAGTTTACGGTGAGCGTAGTAGAAAACCCACCCTTGGGGATACCGACAGCACTTTTTCAACGTAGTGATTCAATTGGAGTTTCTCCAGACTCTATCTTAGAGATAGTGAGGACAACTGACCAAGTACTGCCTGGGTTGAAGAATGATGGATTGCCTGACTTAGCAGTTACTGTTACTTCTGCAATTGATGCCAATGGTATAGATGTAACCAGTCTCTTTCAACCAGTTAGCCAAAGTCTTGATGTTCAGCCTGCCCCTGTTCCTGAAACCACATCACTGTTAGGTTTCTTAGGATTAGCTGCTTTGGGGACTAGTTCATTACTAAAAAACTGCTCAAAACGGGTTTAATTGTTTCAGTAGTCTTTATAGTTTCAGGTTTTGTGGATGTAAGCATTCAGCCGTCAGCGGTCAGCCGTCAGCGGTCAGCCGTCAGTTTATTTTATTCAAAAGCTGTTCGGTTTAGCTTGACCTAGGGTTAATGGCTGATAGCTGATAGCTGATAGCTGATAGCTGATAACTGATAGCTGATAGCTGATAGCTGATAGCTAATAGCTGATAGCTTACAATCACACTACATTTTTATTCCGAACTTCCAGTTCTTTATAGCCAGTTTTTTGATCGAGTGTCCTCAGAAAACTAAATTCTTCACTGGTTCCGATTACTATCTCGGCTGTTGTATAGATGATACAATCTTCAGCTAAGTGACCACCTATCACTTTACCATTTTTATCAGCCAGGGAAATGTGTAAATGGACACCGTGGATCGATAGAGTTCCAACTAAAGACACTATCTCGAATTTTTCGATCAATAATTTACTGGTATTTTGATTAGCGAATCGAAGGTTAGCTTGTTTGAGACTACCAACGGCTGTCAATATAAAACCAGCTTGAATAGTATTTTTTTTGACAACATTGATTAAGCTAACTTTTAAATCCTGATCCGGTTGTATCCTAATCGCAAAGGCTTCAATCATATAGCAAAGGGAACAGGGAATCGGGAATCGGGAATCGGGAATCGGGAATCGGGAAAAAATGCTTTGTATCTCATTAATATGAAAACCAATGGTGATTGATCAAAACACCAAAAAATTTGCCCATCTCCCCACACTTCCCTACTCCCTACTCCCTACTCCCTACTCCCTACTCCCTACTCCCTACTCCCTAAAATTAATTAGATGCTGCTACAGATTTATTAGCAGCGTGAGCTTCTACCATGCGGGAAATATCAGGATTATAGAGTCGTAAATAATTCCAATAATTACCAAACACTGTTTTCACGTAACCTTTGGTTTCTCGAAAAGGGATTTTTTCAATAAAGGCGTCGGGGTCACTAAAACCGTATCTATTCACCCATTTAGATACATTACCGGGACCGGCATTGTAACTGGCAACCGCTAATAAAGAGTTATTACTATTTTGTTGGTGGGTAAAGCTTAGATACCATGTCCCCAATTTAATGTTGTCATCAGGGTTTTTAAGATTGTATTCTTTCAACTGAATTTTTTGGGCAACCCAACTACCTGTTGCTGGCATCACTTGCATTAAACCCATGGCACCAGCAACGGAACGGATTTCTGGTTCAAATCTAGACTCTTGGCGAATTAAGGCAGTTACGAGTAAGGGATTAAGGTCTCGTTGACCAGACCAGTTAAGAATTGAACTTTGGAAAGGGAAGGGAAATAGAGCATGCCAGTATTTTGGTTGGTCACGCAGTGCTGCCCATTCCGCTTGTTCTTGGGGAGTTTCTCGTCGTTTTAGGCTCCAGACTTGGTTAATGCCTTTGAGATTATCCCCAATCCCTAGGCGCAATACACCATCAGTAAATTGCTCCGAGACACTGAGTTCCTTGCGGTTTCCTAATTCCACTTGCCACAGAGCCCAAGCATCCTGATCTTGACCAAGTTGGTACAGTTCTTTTAGGGTTGCAGAACCGTCTTTTAGTAAGGGTCTAGCTTGGGGTCTGACCACTTTTGGCATTAAGTAGCGCACGGAGGTGAAGTCCCCTACATTCCAGCCTAAATAGTTGGCCGACCGCCATGCATAGTAGGATTCTGGATAACGAGCTAGTACATGCTCAAAGGCAGCTTTAGCATCATTAGGACGCCCCAACTTACTTGCCCATCGACCTACCCAGAAGCCAGCTTGGGCAGCGATGTCACTATCGGGATTGTTGGTGGTAATCGGTTGCGCCCATTGCCATGCTTGTTGTAGCTGGCCTTTTGCTGCTTTTTTTTGAGCCATTTGCCAACGATAATTAGCCGCAGCATCAGAACTACCATATTGGGTTAGTACCGACTTACGAGCTTGGCCAGCAGACACTTTGCTGTTGAGCTTTTCTAGGATTTTGGCTTTGTCGAGCAAGGCTTGAGCAGCTTCATCGGGATAATTCTGGATGACTTGATCCAGATAAGCTAAGGCTTCTGGTGGCTTAGAGATACTAGCAAGACGCCTCAAGGCTAATCCGGTTTCTTTGGCATTGGGATAGGCGCTGATTAACTGTTCATAAAAGATTTTGCCTTTGCTGGCTTTTGTATCTAAATGGAGTCCTCGACCTGCCCGGTAGAGATTGCGGGGAGTACGGGGGGCTTGGGCGTAGGCTTTACCAGCTTTGCCATATTTCCAGGTTTCCCAGTAACCAGTGCCAATCATTTCCCAGTCTTCCGGGGTGAGTTGCTCAGCGTATTTGTCAACGATCCGGTCTCGGATCTCCTGCATTCCTAAGGCTTTAGGAGTGTGCTTGGCTAAGATTAATAGTAATGGGAGTTGGTTGGGATTGGCTTTGAGGCGCTGTCGGACAATTTCTAGAGTACGGGGATGGCTGGGAAATTTTGCGATCGCATCGTCCCAGTGCTTGGGATTAGATTTTCCTAGATGATAAAGGGCTTCTGCTGCCACTGCTTGGTTGGGGTACTTTTTCAGGATAGTACCCCAGGCTGCTGTAGCCTTAGCGCTATCCCCCATGGCTTGGTAAGCTTGAGCACGTTTGAGGACAACGTGGGATGCTAAAACCGGATAATCTGACTCAAGTCCTTCGAGATGGTTTAGGGCTTGTTCTGGCTGATTTTGTTGAATTAAATCCGATGCCAACAGATAACGGGCGCGATACTGTTCCCGAGACTTCGGACCGGAGGCAAAGGCATCTAGGTTAGTTGCTCGTTGTTGAGGTGGCAGAGAAACCAGTCGTGCTACAGCGGATTTGCCTGTTGACTCTGTTAACCCTTGGCTGGCAGTCTTGTTTTCCTCTTTTTCCTCTAGTTGATTCGCTACTGTGACACCTAAGAATACTGCTCCCAGGGACACTGATACCAATAACACTATGGCTCCAGCCAATAACAGAAATTGCTGTCTACGCTCTTTTAACATAAATCCTTACCCAACACAGTTGCTGCAGTTGAAAGTCTCTAAGCATATGACCCATCACCAGGGTCATCTGGTTTCCCTCTTGAGTTATAAACCATAATATAAAGTTCTTGGCTAAGAACCTCGAACCGGATTTAGTCAAACTTGGTCAAATTTGGTCAGAGTTAACAGAGCACGAAGCCAGCAATAAGTATATAATTAGATAACTATTATGATAATTATATTTTTTTAACCCTGATGAGGCACATTTTTGTCACCCTTAGCGCGCCCCATTCCATATCTTAGAACTAGGTTACCTTTAAATTGTGATGATTTATGGTAAGATTGCCTATAATTTTGTTATTTAGCGAAGGGAATAGGGAACAGGGAGTAGGGAGTCGGGAGCGGTGCGACCCGTGGCGAATTTAATTCGCCAACGGAAAGCGCACCGAGGGAGTCGGGAAAGAGGGGGAAGTGTGGGGAGATGGGGAGAATTTTTTGATTTTCCGCCTATTCGCGCCTTGTTGGGAGAGCCAGCGAAAATGGTAACGGGCAAGATGCCCATTCCACCAAGATGCCCGAAACTAGGCAGGAAACTGGCAAGATGCCAGTTCTACCAAGATGCCCGAAACTAGGCAGGAAACTGGCAAGATGCCAGTTCTACCAAGATGCCCGTTCCACCGACCGGGTCAAACTGAACTTGAAAAGAAGTCATGACTGACAGCAGCACCGTTGATCAGATTCGATTCAGTACTGCAGACCTAGATCTGTTACCAGAGGACGGTAATAGATATGAAGTTATCGATGGAGACCTGTTTGTGAGCAGATCCCGCCATTGGAACCACAACAAGGTGGTGGGAAGACTATATAGTGCCGTTGATTCCTGGTCTTTAAGTGATAAGGGCTATGGTGAAGCTGTGCTAGTTCCAGGTATTGTTTTTGATCAAGAGAATGCTGTTGAACCTGATGCTGTCTGGGTTTCCGACAAGAATCGCTTGCCACAGATGCTGGATGAAGCAGGGCATTTAACTGAAGCGCCAGACCTGATCATAGAGTCTTTATCACCAGGAAGTCAAAACGAGCGTCGTGACCGAGAGGTAAAACTGAAACTCTATTCAGTGCGGGGGGTTCGGGAATACTGGATTGTGGATTGGCGCACCACTAAACTTGAGGTTTATCGGCGACAAAATGCCAAGCTTACCCTAGTCGAGACTCTGTTTCCTGGAGATATACTGCGATCGCATTTACTTCCTGGTTTTGAGTTGCAGCTCCAGATTGTGTTTTTGTAACCAACCTACACTCCCCTATTCTATAGCGTTTCTAGGACTCATGAGGTACACATTAGTTTTTACCTCTTCCCTGCTCCCTGCTCCCTGCTCCCTGCTCCCTAAAAACCAGAAATTTGTACCTCACAAGTCGTATAATTGCTATATTTTAATATCCTGGGATAAAGTATTCTGTTTTTTGAGAGTCCTAAGAGCGTGTTTAATAATCCAACTTGTTTCCTTGGTTGGAGATTCTTTTCGCCACCGCAAACAGGTATTTATTACCCAATCTGGATTAGATTTGCTGGCATCATTCAACCAGTTCGCAACCGAACGCTGCACATAATTACTGGGGTCTGAACGAACGAATTCTAATATGGTCAAACCTGGATCGGGGTTTTTCTTCAAAGTTGGAATATGTTTACACCAAACGCCACGAGGACGAGTAGCTTCTACCGCACAGCGTCGAATATTGGGGTCTTCATCTTTAACCCACTCTGTTAGTAACTCCAAGCTATAAGCTAAATCCTCTACAAGATAGCTTCTAAGGGCATCCCAAGCGCATTCTCTGACCGAGAAACTACCATCAGCGGCGAACCTACGCATTATTTCTAACCTCTCGGGTAAGGAGAAAGTCTGGTCAGCGGCTATACTAAAAGCAGCCCAAGCTCTAACCATGTCAGACGTATGACTAGCTAACGTTTCAAAAATTTCTGTTCGGTTTTCTTCGTCTTCTAGAGCCTGAAAGAGTATTGTGCCAATGCCTTTGAGGCGCTTGGTAATGCCTTGGTCTTGAAGTTTCAAGCTCTGATCATACAAGTCATCAATTTGTTCTTCCCAACCTACTTCTGTAAGACTATTCCGAAGCAGAAAAGGCATATCAATGGCTAACCATTCGACAAGATTGACGGTTTCAATTTTTCCGTGATTGAGTGCCCATAAGACGTCATTCGGAATTTCAGAACGCTTCCTTGCTCCTTTTCTCGCTTTTAGCCTTTCAAGTTCAACTGTGTGCATAAAAAAATTGCTTTTTTTCACATCTTGCAACCCAATAAAGTAGGGTGGGAAAAGTGCTATTATCTAAACTATAAAGTAGGGTGGGCAAAATTTTAGGCTATAGAATGATAAAAAAACTAAACGGTTTTTGCCCACCAACAGGGAATAGGGAATAGGGAATAGAAAGTAGGGTGGGCAAAGTTTTATGATCTAGAATTGCTAAAATAATCAAATTGTTTTTGCCCACCCTACAAGCTAAAAACTTTCTTTTTATTGAGCAATAAAAACTATAATTATCAAAAGAACTAAACGGTCTTTGCCCACCCTACAACCTTATCATTTTGATACCCGATGAATAATGCGATACACAATTAACCCAGCGATTGACCGTAGGTCACGCTACGCGAACGCACCAACTCCCACATGAAATAGCACAAACACGACACTGTAAGTCAAGCAAGGTGTAACACCAGCCTTGGGGCAATCTAAGGATTGTTTGGGGTATAGTTGGGTGATAATAGACTCTACCGGTTTAGCAGCGGTTTGGGAAGAAATACCACTGACCGCTAAACCAATACCCACCGAGGCAATCCAACGTTCTAATCGTTTCTCCTGTTGTGCTTGTTCAGTCTCTACGATGCCTCGGATACTACCAAGCATCTGGTCAAATAGTTGCTGACCCGGTTTGAGATAATTCAGGTTGGTTTGAATCTGACGTTGAAACAGCTCGGTTCTTTGGTTTAGGAAGTCTTCTAAAAACTCGATATTATCGTCTTTGAGACTAGATTCACGGATTTTTTTTAGCCAGTAGTTATAATTTTTGGCATTGGTAGCGATCGCAGTCTTGTGATCCTCTATGTCTCGCAGATAAACAGCATAGTCAAAGGTCTGGGATGGCATCTGTGTCAGTTTCTGCTTCAGTTGCTCTAGCCTTATTTCTCGCTCCCTTGGCAATTCCTTGAAGCCTTTAACCTCTTGTTCCAGTTGCCCATAGAGCTCTCTGGTTTTGCCATAACACCAACGGGCTTGATCATAAGCAAACAGGATTTTACTGCGACAGCACAACAGATTTAACAATGAACGGTAAGTCTTTTGAGCCAGGTTTAAGGTTTCTGGGTGACGGTTTAACCAGACCAGAAGGTGACATTGCTCCGTTGGTTTCTCCTTACCGTTGTCATAGGCAAACATTGGGCTACCAAATAACTGCCCAGATGCGCTAAATTGGGGTTTTTGGTCGCTTCCCTGGAAAAAAGCATCCACACAGGCATCTGCTAACTTTCTATCCTCCTTAGGAGTGCCCACGGGTTCCCCATAGAGCACTAAGGTTTGTCCCAAGGAAGCTTGAATGTTGCTGGCTAGTAGGCACCCTTGGGGATTTAACCGACTAAATTGACCGACTGGAACAGTGACATTTTGGTAATACAGAGTTATATCAATGGCATAAGTATCATGAATTTGAACCGGATAGACCTCGACTGTTAGGCCAGAGCCTTCTATTTGCAGTGGTGGCGTATAGGTTAAGCGACCATTATCAGGCAATAGTTCTATGTAACGGCTTGTGATTGCTGTTTGGCTTGGAGGGGATTGTAATTTTTCCGGTAAAGATTTCAGGTCTGGGATAGCTAGGGGTTGGCTGAGGTTAGCACAGTGTTGCCACAACTGATCCGCATCCTGTCGCAACTTTCCCGGTTCTTGACTTAAGTCTTGGCAGAGATGGAAGGCATAAAGGGTGACGCTGGGGTTTTTGATTGGCAAGGCGCTGTCAGTCATCAGCCTTTGGGAGTGTTGGGTTTTTCGGTTTCTTCAGTAGAACTCTTGCGGACTTCATTATCCACGGTTTCCCCTAGGTTTTTTTCGTCTTCGGCTTTAGTTTTATGAGTGGGGAAAGTGCCTCCAGGTCCGAGTTCACCGATTGCTTGGCTAGCAAGTAGAACATCTAGAGCATCGTCAATAACTGGATCAGATGTACACCAGTTATCAATCTCATCTGCTAATCCCTCCACATCATGATTAGATAGGGGAGTAATTATCGCTTCCAGTTCATTGCGATCCTGTTCAGAAAAAAGATCTGGTTGCGTGTTGATTAGCTTGATGAAATTTCCTATTGCTTGAATCTCAGTGTTCATAGTCTTAACTCCTATTGACCAATTGCACAAAATGCTGCCCAATGGTAGGGTTCTTCAAAAGGCTTATCGCTGGGGCTTAGATAGGGTTCTTCAAAAGGCTCCTCGCTGAGGCTTAGATCCCGAAAATCATCATTCTTCAAAAGCGGAGCACTCAAAAACAGCTTTTGATAACCCTTTATAGATAACCTCTTAATCCAGAGCAATAAATTTTCCTTAGTCACATCCCGCAGCCAGAGTTGCGCTTTATTAAGGGCAACTGCTAAGGACATCTGGTAGTTTAGCAGATTATCATAAAATTTAATCATCAACAACGCTGTGGATAAATCGTCTACTGTCCACAGGCTACAAACCACCGCTGGACTACCCGCAACTAGGAAAGCACTGGGTAAACCAATGTATTCATCGCTGCTATTCTTGAAGTCGATTAATCCTGTTTCACAAGCCGAAAGAGTGACAAGGCGACATTGTTCTAATTTGAGGCCAAAGATTTCCCCTAAAGTCAGAAATCCATCTTCTGTAGTTTTGTCTTGGACTATCTGTTTTGTTTTAACTTCCGCTAAAAGGAGTGCTGATTCTACAGGTGATTCTGGGTTGAAATAGCCATGACAGGAAAAGTGGCAACAGTGGGCTGTTGTCAAGTTCTGATTCACTTTGACAGCAGCTTCCTTTGCGTCTTGACTGGCTAAGACTTCAGCAGCCTGGAAAAATGATTTAATCACTTCCACTTCTAGGTTAGTGTAATCCAAATCATCAGTAGGGTTTTGAACCGCAAACAGGTGGGTAAAGTCCCGGCGTTCTCTGGTTTTAGCAAGTTGAAGTAGCTGACAGCTAGGAGCATAACTTACCCCTGCTGGAAAGCGATCCATCAGAATTTCAGATTTACCTTCTCCCTGCTGACTGTTGATAGGTAAAGCATGAAGGGGTAACAAATGTAAATACTGATGGGGGATTAAAATTAAGCGATCGCACGTTTCTGGAATCTGCTCAATGATGTCATCAATGTGCAGAATTTTTGCCAACAGATGTAGAAGGGTAGTCAAGCGACGTTGCCAATGGAATTTTTTGTTGTAGTAGGCTCTGAGATACCCATTTCCCCATTTTTGAAATTTTTTGAAGTCTTTCGGCTCAGATTGCAAAACGATCGGCTGCTCGGTTTGGCGGGTAAAGATAAAAGTGAGCAGCTTATCCTCTGTAATGTAAAACTCCACAATAGCAGTTTGGTCATCTAAATTTTTATTCTGAAATTTATCAACGTTAAAGCTAGAACCGATAGGTAAATGTTGGTCTTGTAAATCATTGCGCTGCTGTCGCAATTCTTGGAGATGTTGTGCCAGAGCTGTTGGATTTTCAGCTTTGCCATGCTGGATTTTATATTGACCTATGGCTATTTCATCCCTGTATTGTTCTAGTTGAGTAACAACATCTGCGGGAAAGATGGTTTTCAGCTCACGGCTGAGAATCTTTTCAACTAAATTGCCGGTTTTGCTCCGTTCAACATAGTCAATGGCTTCGGTAATATTAGTTAAGGCTAGGCAAGTTTCTACCATGCCTCGATAGCTTTGGTGGTACTGTTCAGCTAGTTTAGTCTTGTACTCTTCTACTCCAGAACCATAAATAATTTCATCTCGCAGGAATTCTACGGTTTTAATGGCAGCATCAAAAGCCTTGTAAGCTTCCGGTAAATTTTGAGCATCTCGGTAAGCCAAACCAAGGTTATTGTTAGTATCTAGATAGTATTGGGGAAAAGCCTCAAAGGTTCTAACTCTAAGAGCCTTTTGGAAACAAGTGATCGCCTCTTCTATATTCTGTGCTTTCTCACCTTTTATTCGGTTACGGTAAGCACTACCGAGATTATTTTGTGTCAATGCCCAATCAACAGTAAAAATCTCAAATCTTCTTACTTTAATAGCCTGTTGATAACAAGTGATCGCCTCTTCTATATTCTGTGCTTTCTCACCTTTGATTCGGTTACTGTAAGCATTACCAAGATTAGTTTTTGTCAATGCCCAATCAATAGGAAAATCCTCAAAGGTTCTGACTCTAAGAGACTGTTGGTGACAAGCAATAGCCTCTTCAATATTCTGTGCTGTCTCTCCTTTAATTCGGTTACGGTAAGCATTACCGAGATTATTTTGTGTAGCTGCCCAATCAATAGGAAAATCCTCAAAGGTTCTGACTCTAAGAGCCTGTTGGTAACAAGCGATCGCCTCTTCAATATTCTGTGCTTTCTCACCTTTGATTCGGTTACGGTAAGCAATACCGAGATTATTTTGTGTCATTGCCCATTTTTCGGGAAATGCCTGAAAGCTTATGACTCTAAGAGTCTGTTGGTAATAAGCGATGGCATCTTCAATATTCTGTGCTTTCTCCCCTTTGATTCGGTCACCGTAAGCAATACCAAGATTAGTTTGTATCATTGCCCAATTTTCTGGAAAAGCCTCAAAGGTATAAACTCTAAGAGCCTGTTTGTAACAAGCGATGGCATCTTCTATATTCTGTCCTTTATCACCTTTGATTCGGTCATAGTAAGCAATACCGAGATTATATTGTGTCCATGCCCAATTTTCTGGAAAAGCCTCAAAGGTATAAACTCTAAGAGCCTGTTTGTAACAAGCGATGGCATCTTCTATATTCTGTCCTTTATCACCTTTAATTCGGTAATGGTAAACATTACCAATATTATATTGTGTCGATGCCCAAAATTGGGGAAATGCTTCACGGGTGAAAACAGTTAGTGCGACTTTATAGCCAGTGATGACAATTTCTATATTGCTGGCTTTATCACCCAAGGGTAATTCCTGAATTAGCATGCTGAAAAGTACAATAACTGCTGCATAGTATTCCGCTTCATCTGCTTCCGCTTCCGCCAGCGTAGTTGTTGCCCAAGCTTGCAATTTTTCTGCTAACTTATGATTAAGTTGGTCTATATTTGTTGCCAGTAATGGGTAAACTACCTGTTTATTACCCCTACTGTCTTCCGTTGCTTGTATTACTTGTAAGAGAAAGTTTAGTTGGGAATCCGATCTATTCTCAGCCATTGCCATTAAATGCTCTACAATAGTTATTTCACTAATATACTACTTGGATTTCAAGGGAGCAAGTAGTAAAGAGTAGGGATAATTTATAGTTAATTTATCAACAGCATACCTTAGGAAAAGGGAAGACGAAACGTAAGCATCAACCTTTAGTATTCAGCTGTTTTATGTATCCTAAATTTTAACCACAAATCAAATAAAAATGTTATAGTATTTTCCACAGGATAATTAAAATCATTTGACACCAACTAAACTAGTAAAACCCATGACTATTGACACAGAAATTTTACAAACAGTAGAGAAAATGCCAGCATCCCTAAAACAAGAACTGCTGCATTATGCCAAGTATCTGATGGAAAACTACTCCCAAGATGTTTCCCCAGAGCAACATTCTTGCAAAAAACGTCGTTCAGGTATCTTAAAAGGAACCTTTGTTCTACCCTTACCTGATGATTTTGATGAACCCTTAGACGATTTTAAGGAATATATGTAGGGAGCAGGGAATTTAGAAGTCTGAAGTTAGAAGTTAGAAGTCTGAAGTGGGTAGTACTGTATTAACATCTAAGACACGAGTACCCATTAACCGAAAACTAGTACTGTTGTATGTTAAACATGTACTGTTGTATAACAAAGGAGTACTAATTTCTCATAAGCCAATAGGCAATAGGCAGCAGGGAGCAGGCAATAGGCAATGCTAAATTCTTAATTCTTAATTCTTAATTCTTAATTCTTAATTCTTCATTCTTCATTCTTCATTTTCTAAAAACCCTTGACAATTCAAATCATAATCATTACAATAATCAATGTAAACCCAAGTTGAACTTTTTCACAATGTCAGAACAATTTACTCGCAATTTCAAGAAAAAACCAACTCAGCACACTCTCAAAGGACCTCGTGAATCAGTAATCAATAGTATGCATATGCTGTATTCTCTAGGCTATGCAGAAATAGCTGAGTGGACTCCTTTCGAGCCGACCGAGATTCCAGGAGAAGTAATTACTACTATGACCAAGTATTGGCTGTTGCCATAACACCTTAAAATTCTGGGGGGGTTTCCCCCCGGCCTTGGGTTTCGGAAATTTCTGACATATGTGATTGACATAGCCGTGGATAGTATTTCTACGGCTATTTTTTTTGGTAATTAAGAATTAAGAATTTAGAATTAAGAATTAAGAATTAAGAATCGGGAATCGGGAATCGGGAATCGGGAATCGGGAATCGGGAATCGGGAATCGGGAGTGGAACTGGCATCTTGCCAGTTTCAATATATTTCCGGGCGGGCAGGATGCCCACTCTACTCCTATTCAGCGCGAAGACTGAGCTTGAGGGGAATTTAATTTAGCGATCGCACTTCCTAAACTCATAAATATGGCGTTGCTGAATTAAGGAATGAATGCGCGATCATTTGGTTTTACTAAAGCCCCCTAAATCCCCCAATTCTGGGGGACTTTGATAGTTTTGTTCCCCCCAGAATTGGGGGGCTAGGGGGGCAAAACCATACGCATAATCAGCAACGCCATAAATATAGCACTATCAATGAAGCTTAGGACATTCCTAAACTCCGAAACGTAAGTCTAAGTTTACTTCTGACTTCTGACTTCTGACTTGCGCTATACCAGTTCTAAATACCCAATTGAGAATTGCTATAAATAACAGCTAGATTCCCAACCGTTGATAAACCTCGTCCAAATGTTGCAAATGCTGCTCGGGATTAAAACATTCTTCTATTTCAGAAGGGGTTAGCTTACTCGTAACGCCAGGATCCTTAGTAATCAAATTGTGGAAGTCTCCCTCAGGTTGATTCCAGGCTTGATGAGCACAAGACTGAACAATACTGTAGGCATCTTCCCGATTCATGCCCTTTTCTACTAAAGCTAACAACACCTTTTGGCTAAAGACTACACCGCCATAAACATTCATATTCCGCTTCATGTTTTCTGGATAAACCAACAAGTGTTTCACTAAATCTGTGATTTCCACTAACATGAAGTGAGTTAAAATACACACATCTGGCAGAATGACTCGTTCTACAGAGGAATGAGAAATATCCCGCTCATGCCATAGGGCAACATTTTCTAAAGCAGCCACCCCATGACCCCGCAGGATTCGTGCCATCCCGGTTAGCCGTTCAGAACGAATTGGATTACGTTTGTGTGGCATAGCAGAAGAACCTTTCTGTCCTTTAGAAAAGAATTCCTCTACTTCTAGAACATCAGTTTTTTGGAGATTGCGAATTTCCACAGCAAACCGTTCAATGGTTGCCCCTAACAGAGCTAACTGTTGGACAAACTCACCATGGCGATCGCGGGAAATAATTTGGGTTGAGGCAGTATCAGGTTGCAGTGACAGGTTTCGACATGCGATCGCTTCCACTTGAGGGTCAATATTCGCATAGGTTCCCACAGCACCAGAAATCTTGCCCACAGATATATTGTCACGTAGAGCCACTAAGCGATCGCGATGGCGGCAAACTTCTGCTAACCAACCGGCCAGCTTAAAACCAAAAGTAATTGGTTCAGCATGAATTCCGTGAGAACGACCAATCATCACCGTGTAGCGATGTTGTTGTGCCTGGTAGCGAATTGCTTGAGCAAGCTTCTCGATATGTTCGAGGATAATATTTAGACTAGCAACCAGTTGCAGTGCCAAGGCAGTGTCTAAAACATCCGAACTAGTCAAGCCTAAGTGAATGTAGCGTCCCACATCCCCTACATACTCATTCACATTAGTCAGAAAGGCAATCATGTCATGGCGGACTTCTCGCTCAATCTCTTGCACCCGCTTGAGGTCAAAATTTGCCTTTGCCTTAATTTCCTCTACTGCTTCACCAGGAATCTTACCCAGTTCCGCTTGTGCTTCACAAACAGCTATTTCCACCTGAAGCCAGGTTTTGAGCTTGTAGGTATCCGTCCACAATTCGCCCATCTCGGGTAGGGTGTAGCGCTCAATCAATTCCAATATCGCAGAACACAACCTTACAATTATAGCAGTTATCAATCGGGTAAGGGACTTTCGTCTTGAGTTTTAGGGAGTCGGGAGTCGGGAGTCGGAACCCACCCCTAACCCCTCCCAGGAGGGGTTAGGGAGTCGGGAGTCGTTAGGTAGTGCGGTATTGGGGGTCTCCAGCAGGCTTACAAGGTATTGAATCTATCTGATTATTATAATTAACGCTATATAATTGATTAATCATTAATGATTAATCATTCGTTAAATCCCCTATCCCCTGTTGTCTGTTGCCTGTTGCCTATTGCTAGCATGCCTGTTACCTATTGCTTATTGCCTTTTGTCAGGTACCATCACCAATTTTACTCTCAATTCTGGGTCTATATTAAGCTTTAGTACCAAATCAACAATCGGAGGTCACACTTGACTAAGACAGGTATGATTAAACACCATTACTGGGCTAAACGCCCTCTAATTGCTTTAATACTCCCAATTTTAATACTCCTATCGGCCCCACCAGCCCTTGCCCAAGCTGATCTCACCATCACCCCTAAAAGTATGACTGTAGCAGGTACCAGGGGTTCTAGCACAAGCCGCAGCTTACTCTTGCGCACGACTAACGCCGTCAAGGATTTACAAATCATCTCCCTAGACTTGAATACTCAGGATGGCCAAGAAATTTTCCCCGCTAAATTGATTCAGCCTACTTTACCAGTCGAAGAGATTGAGGCCAATAGTCTACTATCTCTCCCGATCCAGTTTCAATTAGATGATGCCCCCAAAAGTGGAGAATTTAGTGGTGAATTCCTGATCAAGTTCTCAGAGAATGAACTAAGCGTACCATTAACAGTCCGAATCAAAGACCCCTTCCCCATACCTCTCGGAGTCATATCCATTGGGGTTATATTGAGCATAGCTGTGTCCAGCTACCGTAATCGAGGGAAACTACGGGACAAAATTCTGGTGCGGGTTGGTCAATTGCGTACCCAACTGCGCAGTGACCCCCAGTTAGCTGAAACATCACTAGTCGATCAATTCAACTCAATACCAAATCCCTTCAAGACCCGAATTGAAGCCCATCTGCTAGATGTCGAGATGGCTTTGCAGGGGGAACGTTGGAACGATGGTAATCAGGCAATTACCCAAGCAGAGTCAGTGTGGCTGAAATGGCGCAAAGGTCGTGAAGACTGGCTAGCACTCCTGAACTATTCTCAAACCCTGGAAGAAAAAATACCCACCACTCCTGATCTTGACCCCCCTTATCTACAGTCAGTACGCCGTAATTTGCAACTGGCAATCCGAGAGGCACCTGACCAAAATCCTCAAGACTTGTATGAGCAGTTAGATGACTGTGCAAAACAGATTAATAAATACCTGCAACTGGATGCTAAACTCAGGGACTTGGACAACCTGCTGGTGGAAACCACAATATCAACACAAGAGTTACAGAGTTGGCAACGTCAGCAAAAGAATTTGCGCAGTAAGTTGAATAATCTCGAACCTACCGATAAAAAAGCTGCTCAGGAGTTGAATGGTCAAATCGAAAAAGCGATCACTCTACTAGTCAAACAAATACCACCTAACTCCACTAAGTTAGGCTTTCTCATCACCCAACCTGAATTATTGCAGAGAGCACCAGGGATCGAGACACCACGCATAGTTATCCAAGAGCCAAGACTAGCAAAGATTCGCCTTTGGATTTTCTCTGCGATCAGTTATGCGATCGCAATTGTCCTGCTTGCTGGTAGTGGCTTCATTGAGCTATACACCTATAAATCCACCTTTGGCGCTAACCTCTGGGGTGACTATGGCGTCCTCCTGGCTTGGGGGTTTGGTGCCGAAGCCAGTCGGGATGCGATTACAAAAGTCGTGGCAAATTTGGACTTACCAGGATTGAAATAATCACTCGATCAGGTTGAAGGTTACCAGGTTGAAGGTTACCAGGTTGTTCGCCAAAGGCGAACAACCGAACATAAGGAATTCAATTAATAAGTACCAATATGTTTTTAAATAATTTTAATGTCATCCAGGCTCGCGATCGCTATATCAGCTCCCTCTAAATGGGCAGCTTCTGGCTTTCCCCAGCAAATACCAATGCAACCCGCTGCACCAGCACCTTTTGCCATCTCAATATCACCGGCTGAATCTCCTACCATTAGGGCCGAAGCAGGTTTTACCCCTAAAGATTGGCACGCTTGTAGGAACAACCTGGGATCAGGCTTACTGATTTCAGAATCCACACCCTGCTGTAATTGGATATAGGGGTCTAGCTGGTGTCGATGGACAAAGGCTTGTACGCCAGCCGTAGAGTCTGCCGATAGAATACCCAGCTTTAAACCAGCTTCCGAGAGGAATTTAAGGACTTCCAGGCTACCGGCAAACATTGGGGAAGTTCCAGCCGCATCTTGCAAGTACTTCTCGGCTTCAACAAAGGCACTACCAGCGATTGCCAATGACTCTAACCATCCCCGACCAGTCTCAGCAATATAAGCAGCAGCAGCAATTTCATTTTCCCGACGGCTACCTACTGCCATTAACCCGGTAGGGTCAAGGGTGTCATCTTGGACACCAAAGGCCATCAGGAGGGGTTCTCCAATACCAGGGATTTGGGCATCAATTAAACGCGATCGCTTATAGGCTAGTTCTCTTAAATAAACTTGTGAATCCTCTAAGGTACCGTCTTTATCAAATATGACTGCTTCAATATTGGGGAAAGTCACCTTCCCACAACGAATGCTTACCAAGGGTTTATGCCGTTGTTTATTTTAATCAACTTCATTCTACTAGCTAGTTGATCAAGATTCGCACCTGCCAATTTCTTTGCTCTTGTTCCGGAACAGGGCCATCAATACAGATTAGCCATTAGCCTCAGCTAACGGCTAATTCTTGTGGCTGCACCTGGTTGTTACTCGTCGATGGCAGCTGCTACAAACTCTCCCTCTGGCACTGCGTCTTCTTGAGGCTCTGGGGACTCTTGGGACTCTTGGGGCTCTTGGGACTCTTGAGCCTGAACAGGCTCTTGGGACTCTTGAGCCTGAACAGGCTCTTGGGACTCTTGAGCCTGAACAGGCTCTTGGGACTCTTGAGCCTGAACAGGCTCTGGGGACTCTTGGGACTCTTGGGGCTCTTGGGGCTCTTGGGACTCTTGAGCCTGAACAGCCTCTTGGGGCTCTTGAGCCTGAACAGCCTCTTGGGGCTCTTGAGCCTGAACAGCCTCTGGGGACTCTTGTGGCTCTGGGGACTCTTGTGGAGTCATACTTTCTGGAGTTATACCTTGCTTTTGTGCTAGCATCTTCTCCCGGTACTTCTGAGCCATTTCTTCTGCCTTCTCGAAGACCACTTCCCGGTTGTTAATCATATCTCCCGGTTCTGGCTCTAATTGCTTTGTTGACAGAGAAATCCGACCTCGGTCAGCATCCAAGTCAATGATCATCACTTTTAGTTCATCATTGACATTAAACACACTATGAGGCGTATCGATATGATCATGGGAAATTTCCGAAATGTGCAGCAATCCGCTGACCCCGCCAATATCAATGAATGCACCGTAAGGTTTGATGCCTCGTACTGAGCCAATCACCACCTCTCCGACTTCTAGGCGGTTCATCTTGCGCTCGACTAGAGCACGACGGTGGGATAGTACCAAACGATTACGGTCTTCATCTACCTCCAGAAATTTTAGGGGCAGTTCTTGGGCCACCAAATCTTCCTTGGCTGCCCGAGTGCTAATATGAGAACCAGGAATAAAACCGCGCAACCCTTCAATACGTACCAACGCTCCACCACGGTTAGTGGCGAATACCAGAGAACGCACCGTAGCATCCTCTGCTTGTAGTTGGCGCACTCGCTCCCACGCTCGCATATACTCAATGCGACGGATAGAGAGAGTCAACTGTCCATCTTCATTTTCATCGGTCAGGATGAAAAATTCCCGTGTTTCGTTGGATTGTAAAACCTCATCAGGATTATCAACTCGATTTATTGACATTTCCTGAATCGGAATATAGGCGGCGGTTTTCGCACCAATGTCAATCAGAGCGCCCCTCGGCTCTAGACTGAATACCGTACCCGGAACTATATCCCCTGGGTTAAAATGATAATCATACTTATCCAGAAGGGCAGCAAAATCTTCGTGAGTGAATCCTATATCTGTAGTTTTTGTTTTCTGACTGAGCATGTGCGTTGTTTGTCCTAGTTTGATTTGGTTTTAATGACTATGCCTCCTGTTGATGTACAAGCACGTCAGCATTGTGCTGCTTACACCGACATTGCGTTGTCCTACTTGTGACATCTCCCACACCTGTTGGGGTAAGGGGGTAGGTGTGGGCTTCTCGCCAACCCCAGCTATCGCTATTTCCTTACGGAAACCGATCCGCATTCGGGTACTCGACAAGCTTTACTCTTGACGGGATGCCTCACCGCCAAGTTTCTGATCTGAATCTGATCTGATTTTAATTGCTCTATTCCAATCAGGTTTTGGGTCTACTGTCAATAACCAAGGGCATTTTCGGCTTTGGTTATCAAATAGACATAAATTTAACCCAATTTATGTCCATTATAAGTTATTAGACAAAACCTGACCTGAGCTTTCCGTCAAAAAATACCACCTCAACCTTCAACCAAGGGGCAAAGCTTGCGCGTTTGGTAGAGGCTAGGGGGCTAATCTCGGACTGATCAGCTCATTTAATAAGATTTAATTAAGACCAGAAATCCTATTATAACCTAATCGAGATTTTGTTATTAGTATCTTTACCGAACTTTCCAGGGTATTGTGCTACCTCCTATATCCCCCTATGGGGGATGTTAGCCTAATAAATGCCAGGGGTACATTCTGCACCCAAGACAAGGCAGGGATACCCCAGCAATCGACCTTTAGCCAGCAGGAATACCAAGTGGTTGCCACTCCAGAAAAATCTCAATCAGTCAAACCTTCCCCAACCCATGGTCACGAGCGAGTTGCGGTTTTACTCATGGGTTATGGAGAAGTCGAAAGCTATGAAGACTTCGCCAACTACAACGAACAAGCCTTAAACTTGCTCACTGCCAAATTTGCCCCAGTCCCCAACTGGATCTATCCACCCTTAGCCAAAATATTGGCAATGTTTGACTTCCACGAGTGGGGGCACCAGCATGACAACTTTATTTCACCCCACAACAAGATTTTTGAACAGCAACGGGCAGGTATTGAAAAACAACTGCAAGCTAAATGGGGCGATCAGGTGAAGGTATTCAAAGCCTTTAACTTCTGCGCTCCCTTTCTGCCAGAACAAGTCCTCAGTGAAATTAAGGCGCAAGGTTTCCAAAAACTGCTGATCTATCCCCTGCTAGTGGTGGATTCCATCTTTACTAGCGGTATTGCGGTGGAACAAGTCAATAAAGCCCTCGAGAAATTAGAGGATAAAGATCAACACTGGGTTCAGGGATTGCGTTACATCCCGTCTTTCTATAACGAACCAGAGTACATTAATCTAACTGCTCAATTGGTGGAAGAGAAAATTACTACCGATTTAGCAGCAGCCTATCTGCCCTCCCAAATTGGCATTGTCCTGATGAACCATGGCTGTCCCCACGAAGCTAAAGGATTTGTGTCTGGAATTGACGAAAGTCAGGCATTGTATGAGGCAGTAAGGGAAAAGTTGATGTATAAGTATCCCCTAATCTCTGTGGGCTGGCTTAACCACCAAACTCCCTTAATTAAGTGGACTCAGCCTCACACGGAGTTAGCAGCCCAGAACCTGATTAACTTAGGGGCTAAGGCGATTGTGTTTATGCCGATTGGCTTTGCCACAGAGAATCACGAAACCCTCTTAGATGTGCATCACATTGTCCACGCTCTAAAGCGTCGTAACTCAGAGGTTACCTACGTAGAGATGCCCTGTGTTAATGATCATCCAGAATTCTTACAGATGGCAGCGGAGTGGGCTAATCCTCAAATTGAGGTACTACTATCAGAAAATGCTCTATCTGTCAATCCCCAGTTGGCAGCTGTGCAGGCATCAGAGCACCATCATCACCATCACCACTGATTCACCAGAGCGTTTTAGTAGCTTGCTTTATATTAGGTTGCTTTATATATAGCACCTTCTTGCACCTCCTCCGTTCTCCTCCCGCTGTTCTCCCTCTTCTCCTGTTCTAGGAAAGATGTCACAGAATAGAACTGTAGGCTGGGAATCAATGAAACTTCTCCAATCAGAGGAAAGCCTAGCTGATCCCAGCCCCATAAAGTGCCGAGTGACAGGATAACAGGATAACAATTATGGATAATAACGACTGGCTCAAGCAGTTATTGTTGGTTGGGGTTGGTACAACGTCAATGGTTGCCGAAAAACTGCGAGAGGTAAGTGATGAATGGGTCAAAGATGGTAAAATCAACTCCGACCAAGCCACCGCTTTTGTAGATGATCTGATGAATCAGATCAAGTCAGAGCAGGATAACTTTGAGAGCAACATGGAACGGCAGTTGCGCAATATGTTGCAGGATTTAGGGGTTCCTCGCCAATCAGAAATGGATGAATTGCGAGGTCGTATTGACCGTCTGGAGCGTCAGGTGCGGGATTTAGAAAATAAGCTCTGGCGTTGATAATCAATTAGGAGAACAGATTTTGAAACAAATTCTGATCAGCATAGGCGTTATAGTAGCCTTTGGGTTGCTGTTGGTTGTGGCTCAAGTGGGTATGGGGAAAAAATCTACCACTGCTGGAGAAATTACCAACACTCAGCCGCAAGTAGTTACAACAGCTAACAGTGCTAACCCAGATGTTAATGATAAACAAGATCTAGCTATGGATTCTAGTTCAGAAAGTGAAACCAATATGGATCAGGCGGTTACAACACCGTCGGGCTTGAAGTACATTGACCTAGTTGAGGGTGAGGGAGCAACCCCTGAGAAGGGACAGACGGTAGTGGTTCACTACACTGGTACCCTGGAGGATGGCAGCAAGTTCGATAGTTCTCGCGATCGCAATCGTCCTTTTTCCTTCACAATCGGTGTAGGACAGGTTATTAAAGGCTGGGATGAAGGGGTTAGTTCTATGAAGGTTGGTGGTCGTCGTCAGCTGATCATTCCCCCAGACTTGGGTTATGGTGCCCGTGGTGCCGGTGGGGTGATTCCGCCTAATGCTACGTTGATTTTTGATGTGGAATTGTTGAAGATTAACTAGTAAATTAAATTCAATTGATTAACTTATTCAGCGATGAACTGAATAATTGCTCCCAGTTAGTGACTTCTTGCTGATTGGGAGTTTTAGTTAACATAATAACACTAGAAATAGCATCGCATTTTTGTTACAAAAGATTAATAAAACCTGGGTACAAAACTAAAGTGCAGAACTCAATCATTCGATTAAATAGTATTTGATTAAATCTATGTCCTGTAAATAACGTTAGATAAAATAACGTTAATTTTTGACCTATAATAATTCCAAAATAACCCTCAGTGTAAGCATATGCGCTACGCGCACGCTACGCGAACAGCCGTCAGCGGTCAGCAGTCAGCTTTTCATAACTCAGATTAAACTTTTGCTTACTTGTTTGATTCAAAAGTTCCGTAGCTTCCTAATCGCCCATAAGCACATCAAGTAGCACCTCAATTAGCGCATTAGCTGATGGCTGATGGCTGATAGCTGTTCGCGCAGCGTGCGCATAGCGCATATGCTTACGCCTCAGTTGTGGTAGGTTACACTCTTTGATTTGCCATATTCAGGAACTTGGTTAACCCAGGTTTAAAGATAAGTTTCACCGTTCCTGTCGGACCATTACGATTTTTAACAATGATGACTTCTGCCGTATCTCCATCTGGTGAATCTGGATTATAATAAGAATCTCTATAAAGCATCATGATTAAATCCGAGTCCTGCTCAATGGAACCCGATTCTCTCAAATCCGACATCATGGGTCGTTTGTTGGTGCGAGATTCCACAGCTCGACTTAACTGAGACAGAGCAACCACTGGGACTTTCAGTTCCCGAGCTAATCCTTTGAGAGAGCGAGTAATCCGAGACAACTCCTGAACTCGATTTTCACTACCACTGCCTTCCATTAACTGTAAGTAATCGATTAAAATTAACCCCAATGGGCTCCCTTGGGCTGCTTGAAGACGACGAGCATGCGATCGCATTTGCATCACAGTCTGGTTAGCGGTATCATCAATATAAATCGGCAACTCTGATAACATACCGATTGCCTCACTCAGTGGTGCCCACTGATTTTGAGCAATGCGCCCAGCTCTCAGAAAGTTACTGTCAATTTTCGCTTCACTAGCTAACAACCGCTGAACTAGTTGTTCTCTTGACATTTCCAAGCTAAAAATCGCCACTGGCATTTTTTCAGCTACGTTACGAGCAATTCCTAACGCTAAGCTAGTTTTTCCCATTGATGGTCTACCAGCAATGATAATTAAGTCAGACGGACTTAATCCCCCAATTTGGGCATCCAAATCATAGAAGTCTGATGGAATACCAGGCAAATCAATACCCTGATTACGATTTTCTATATCTTGGAACGTTTGAACTAGGGTTTCAGAAATCGGGATTAGACCTTGCTGAGGACGCAATTGGGTGAGACTGAAAATTTTCTGTTCCGCTTGGTCAAGGACCGTTTCCAATTCCAAGGATGTCTCATAACCCAACTTAAAAATCTCGTTACCGGCTTCGATTAGCTGACGGCGCAGGTACTTGTCCATCACTAACTTAGCGAACCTGTCAATATTGACCGCTGAAACCGTCTGTTCAACTAGCTGAGCTAACTTAGCTTGACCCCCAACTTTCTCTAATAAGTCATTGTCATAAAGCCAGGTAGTAACACTCATCAAATCCGTCGGTTTACCCTGGCTATAAAGTAATAAAGCAGCTTCGTAAATGGTTTGGTGAATCCGGACGTAGAAGGCTTTTGGATTCAGGAAATCACCAATTCGACCCATGGCTTCCGGGTCTAATAAAATGCCTCCGATAATAGACTCTTCGGCATCAATATTTTGGGGTGGTATAGAGTTACCAAACGCTGAAAAATCTGGTTTTTGAGTCATAGTCAACTAGTCGTCTATTGAGTTCAGGGTAAAGGTCAGCTATCAGCTATCAGCTATCAGCTATCAGCTAATGCGCTATGTCCCAGCGTCGAAGCCAAAGCCCATGCTACTTGAGGTGCTATTAGCTAATGCGCTACGCGCAAGCTACGCGAACAGCTAAAGCCTGACTAATACAATCTGAACAAATTAAGCACCTCAGGTGCGCTTTCCGTGATGGCGAGCAATACCTCGCCATCACGGGTCGCACCTGTTGTTTAATTGAGAGTTGACAGGATGATACAATCAACAGTCAACTCTCAACAAACTAAACAAACTATTAATTAACTTATTTGGGAACAACATGAATTTCTACAGTGGCTGTAACTTCTGGATGAAGCTTAATTTCTGCATTATAGAAACCAAGTTGACTAATCTCAGGTATAGTTATACCTCGGCGGTCTATTTCTTTGCCAGTAGACTCTTGGATGGCATCTGCCAAATCTTGGCTGGTAACAGTACCGAAGATAGCATTATCTTCGCCCAACTGCTTCGCGATAGTAAAGCGGCTAATGGTTTGTAGAGCAGTCTTCATGGACTCAGCTTGTCGCTTGATTTCGAGGATACGCTGCCGTTCTTGCTCTCTGCGCCGCTCAACTTGCTTGAGAACACCAGAGGTAGCCCTAACTGCAATTCCTTGGGGAATGAGATAATTGCGAGCATAGCCGGGAGCTACCTCTACCAGATCACCGTCTTTTCCGAGTTTGTGAACGTCTTTGCTTAAAACGACTTGTACACGTTTTACCATAGTGTTTAATTTCGGGTATAGTTTATAGTGAAGGATAATACTTCGACAAACATTCAATCTTACGACAATATGTAAGCGATCGCAACTGAGTGCTGAGTGCTGAGTGCTGAGTGCTGAGTGCTGAGTGCTGAGTGCTGAGGGTTGAGGGCTGATTGCTTATTCCTGATTCCTGAGGGCTCGGTGTCAATTAAAACACTTTTTAAACCCTTTCGGGGATAACATATCCGCCAATAGCCAAAACTAAATCATCAGTAAGAACCGAAAATCCAATTTCCTGGAGCCTCTGGATCCTGACTGTAATAGAATTCGGTAACTAGATCTAATATCTCTTGTTTGTCAATGTAACCATCATTGTTCTGATCGAAGCGTCCAAAAATTTCTTCAATTTGACTGTCGTCAATACCGTAAGCCTGAAAAAATTGTCGGTATTCTTCCAGAGTAACTTTATCGTCTTTATCAGAATCCAATAGGAAAATAATCCCTGCCGCTTTAGCATTGACTACTGCTTCATTCCCGTCGGTGTCACTCAGTACATTTTCGTGATAAGTCAACCATTCATCCAAGGTCACTTGCTGGTCTTGATTCTGGTCGGTAAATTTCTGCACGCCATTCCAAATCCTCATGTAAATAGCAAGAAGATTGTCATAATATGGCGAGCCCGGTGTCCAACCCCTGATCGCAGCAAGGTTATCAGTAATACGTTCAAAATCGGCTTGGGTTAAAATACCATTTGTTTGCTGATCGTACAGGTTAAACAACCTGGTCAATTTTCTCTGCTGCAATTCGCTAAGCATGGTTTTTTTCTATTGCTCAATTGGATTAACTAAATTTATTAAGTCAAACTTGATTATAATCCAACTAATCAAGGGGCATATTCTCAAGGAAATATGTCCCTTGATCAAGGCTTTTGATCAAGGCTTTATCAATAATGTTAGAATCGGTCTTTCATTTCCCGTAACCGTGCAAATGTCTTAACGGGTTCTTTTGCTTGAGCAGCCGACTGTAGGGCAGGCTCATCCCAACGTAAAAATGGATTGGTGTGCTTTTCAACCCCTAACTCGGAGGGTACCGTTGCCTCTTTACGATTACGCGCCTCTTGGACTTGGGCAAATCTCTCTTGTAAGTCCGGGTTTTCACCATCGACACTCAGGGCAAATTGGAGATTTTTTAGGGTATACTCATGAGCACACCATACTCGTGTATTATCTGGTAAATCCCTTAGCTTGCCTAGGGATTCTACCATTTGGCCTGGTGTTCCTTCAAATAGTCTGCCACAGCCCCCCGCAAATAGGGTGTCGCCACAGAAAAGTTCACCGGTTTCACCAGGGACTACTGGGGGAAAGTAGTAGGCAATATGTCCTCTGGTGTGTCCGGGAACGAAAAAGACTTGAGCAAGGCGATCACCAAACTCGACGCGATCGCATTCTTCTAAAAACACCTGTTGACCAGGAATCCGACCCCGGTCTTCAGCTCCCCCATATACACATACATCTGGAAACTGCTGGATCAACTGTCGATTTCCCCCCACATGATCCATGTGATGGTGAGTGTTGAAAATAGCCACTAATTCGGCATCCAGTTCTTTCAGACGCTGTATCACCGGTTTAGCCTCCGCTGGATCAACCACAGCAGCAATATTCTGCTTGGGGTCGTGTAATAAGAAGATATAGTTGTCAGAAAGGGCTGGAAGTCGATAAATCTGCATAGTTTTACACCATCTGTTTCACTTACAATAATTTATAGTTTTTAGTTTTTTAACAACAACAGATGCTAGGGATATTATACCTTACTTTATGATTTTTTATCCTTAGGTATTTCTTGAGCAATTTACCAACTTTATCTTTCTTATTCAACCTACTATTAAATAGGTTTTTTTTGGATAAACCTCCAATATTTTTCGTGTCCTTAAACCAAAATTATCTGAATCAAAGTTACCCTTGAACACAAGTCCTAGGTAATCAGTAATAGTTAGCAAATCACCAATTACCTATTATCCATTACCAAGTCACTATAAGTAGCATTTGTGACACTATTTCATCTTAGAAGTGTATGCATGTTCGGTTAACCCATCACAGATTAGTAGTATTGTCAACCTCCATGACTAGGCGAATGCGCTAGACTAATGATCATATTGGATAGGGAATATTTCTGCCTCGTTGCCCCGTCAGCTATAGCCCCCGAAGCAAAGCGTGGTTTCCCTTGCTAATTGTATGGCCAATTGTATTCAGGTTTAGACCCTCAATAATTTTAATCTAAGTTAAACACTGCTCTCACAGAAAATTAACAGAAGATGTCTAGATTAAATTATAGGACTTACGCCGCCAACCGATTTTATACAGGTGATTACACTTATTTCAGCCTTGGATTTATAGCGTCTCCTACGGAGAACGGAAAGTGCACCTAAGCCTTCACGCGGGGGTCCCCCCACTCGCGCTTGGGATCAAGACAACAACAAACCGGTTTTAATAATCTTGGTGCGTAAATCCTGAATTATCAAAGCCTAGTCATTCAGAAACTGATTCAAAACCACTATCAAGCCCACTGCCTCCGATGTCGATCTACCCTTTTGTCAACAGAATCTTATGCTAGTAGACCATCAAACCCCCAAATCTAATCACACCACCCGTAATCCCTTAAAAAAAGCAGGAACTTATGTATCACTGTTGTTACTGGGAGCAGGGTTAGGCTTTTCCGGCGGTTATGTAGCATTACGTAACTCTGTTCCCCAATCCACATCCCCTCAAGCAATTGTCCCTCAGAACAAAACAGCTAGGCTTCCAGGCACTAAACCTGTGGTGACTGAAAATCCTAACTTTATCACCAATGTGGTAGAACAAGTTGGACCAGCAGTGGTGCGGATTAACGCTTCTAGAACCGTAGCCAGTAGAGTGCCAGATACTTTTAGAAACCCGATGTTCCGGGAATTTTTTAGGTTTCCATTTCCCGATGTACCCCAACAGCGAGTTGAACAGGGTACTGGTTCAGGTTTCATTATCGATACCGATGGTTATATTCTCACCAATGCCCATGTAGTCGATAGTGCGGATAGTGTTAATGTAATCCTCAAGGATGGTCGCCAATTTAAAGGGACGGTAGTGGGAAGCGATCCCTTGACAGATGTAGCTGTGATCCAGATCGAGGCGGAAAACTTACCTACTGTTGCTCTCGGTGATTCTGATCAACTCACCCCAGGAGAATGGGCGATCGCAATTGGTAATCCCCTTGGTTTAGATAGTACTGTAACCACTGGCATCATTAGTGCTACCGGTCGTTCTAGCTCTCAAGTCGGTGTTCCTGATAAGCGAGTGGAATTTATCCAAACCGACGCTGCTATTAACCCTGGTAACTCCGGTGGACCCCTGCTCAATGCCTCCGGTGAAGTGATTGGCATGAACACAGCCATTATTCGGGGTGCTCAAGGATTAGGATTTGCCGTTCCCATTAATACGGTGGAAGAAATTGCTGAGCAACTGATTGTTGACGGTAAAGTAGAACATCCTTACTTGGGAATCCAGATGGTAACCTTAACCCCAGAGGTTAAACAACAGATCAACAGTAATCCCAATGCTGGGTTGATGGTTGATGAAGAACAAGGGGTATTGATTGCCAAAGTAATACCTAATTCCCCAGCTGCCAAAGCAGGATTGCGTGCGGGTGATGTGATCCGCAAAATCAATGATCAGCCAGTCAAAGATGCCACAGAAGTTCAGAAGTCTGTGGCTAAAACCAAAGTAGGCAGTGATTTAATCCTAGAGTTGCGTCGCAATCAACGAGATACCAAATTGACTGTGCGACCTGGTGCTTTTCCTACTGGTAAGTAGTCGTTGAAACCATTACATTAATATCAAGTTCGGTTAATCACTTTAGCTATCAGGCTTTGGATCACATCAGCATTCAGCTGACTGCTGAATGCTGAATGCTGACTTATTGACTAATGAGTGATTAAGCAGACTGGCATATTAGACATAGCTTTGCCAGGTCTGCCCTGTTAAGGACTCGGTGGCTACTGCCTCCTGCAGCCCCGTTTCATTCATCCGCCAGATCTCATTTTGTCCGGTAGTGCCATTACGCAACAGGACATCGTCAAAACCATTACCGTCAAAGTCCATAGTACCACGAATTTCCCACTCACCGCTGATTGGTAGTGAGGCAATCAACACTGACTCTACGTACTCAGTACCTTCCATCCGCCAGTAGTAGACATCTTGGTTTTGAGTATTACGCCACAGAATATCCGCGTCACCATCGTTATCTAAATCTCCAGCACCTTGCATTTGCCATAGACCGTCTTCCGCTACCAGCAAATTCTCACCATTATTCTGTCTGGTAATAAAGATTCCCTGATCCAGCTGCGTACCATTCATCAACCAAACCCCATTTTCTCCGGTATTGGTATTACGCCAGAGAATATCTTCTTCTCCATCACTGTCGAAATCTCCCGTGCCACGGATTTCCCAGTTGAGGTCTGATACCTGGCTGCTAGATGCTGTGCTTTTGAACTGAGAGCCTTCCATTAGCCAGAAGTTCACATCTCCGGTATTAGTATTACGCCAGAGAATATCCTTTTGCCCATCGCCGTCGAAGTCTCCAGCACCACGCATCTCCCAGGGACTATCAGCTGATTCCGCTTGAATTGGATTTGACTGATCCAACTCAGTGCCATTCATGATCCAGGCAAGATTGCTTCCAATCTGAGAATTACGCCAAAAAATATCCGCAGAAGAGGCAACATCCTCAACAGGAGTAACGTTAATGTCAACAGTAGCCGTCTTAGTAGTCAGACCATTATTTAACTCATAGGTCAAACTGTCAGATCCATTAAAGCCATTGTTAGGAGTGTAAATTACAGAATCATCAGTTAAGTCTCCAGCAGTGCCATTGTCATCCACTACTGCAGTACCATTGCTGGGACTATTGACAATGGTCAGAGTGCTGTTTCCGTTAATATCAGTGTCATTTGCTAAAACATCAATGGTTACCGCTGCATTTTCTTCAGTAGTAGCGGTGTCATCTACTGCAATCAGACTGTTCTCGTCAACAGCAGCAGCAACGTCAATGTCAACAGTAGCGGTCTTAGTAATCAGACCATTGCTTAACTCATAGGTAAAACTATCAGCTCCACTGAAACCATCATCAGGAGTGTAAATCACAAAATCATCAGTTAAGTCTCCAGCAGTGCCATTGTCATCCACTACTGCAGTACCATTGCTGGCATCATTGAGAATGGTTACAGTGCCGTTTCCGTCAATATCAGTGTCATTTTCTAAAACATCAATGGTTACCGCTGTATTTTCTTCAGTAGTAGCGGTGTCATTTACTGCAATCAGACTGTTCTCGTCAACAGCAGCAGCAACATCAATGTCAACAGTAGCAGTCTTAGTAATCAGACCATTGCTTAACTCATAGGTAAAACTATCAGCTCCACTGAAACCATCATCAGGAGTGTAAATCACAGAATCATCAGTGGAGTCTTCAGCAGTGCCATTGTCATCCACTACTGCAGTACCATTGCTGGCATCATTGAGAATGGTTACAGTGCCGTTTCCGTCAATATCAGTGTCATTTTCTAAAACATCAATGGTTACCGCTGTATTTTCTTCAGTAGTAGCGGTGTCATTTACTGCAATCAGACTGTTCTCGTCAACAGCAGCAGCAACATCAATGTCAACAGTAGCAGTCTTAGTAATCAGACCATTGCTTAACTCATAGGTAAAACTATCAGCTCCACTGAAACCATCATCAGGAGTGTAAATCACAGAATCATCAGTGGAGTCTTCAGCAGTGCCATTGTCATCCACTACTGCAGTACCATTGCTGGCATCATTGAGAATGGTTACAGTGCCGTTTCCGTCAA
>NZ_JAAHHM010000009.1:46191-96580 GCF_010692445.1 Moorena sp. SIO3E8
CTGAAACCATCATCAGGAGTGTAAATCACAGAATCATCAGTGGAGTCTTCAGCAGTGCCATTGTCATCCACTACTGCAGTACCATTGCTGGCATCATTGAGAATGGTTACAGTGCCGTTTCCGTCAACATCAGTGTCATTTTGTAAAACATCAATGGTTACTGCTGTATTTTCTTCAGTAGTAGCGGTGTCATTTACTGCAATCAGACTGTTCTCGTCAACAGCAGCAGTAACGTCAATGTCAACAGTAGCCGTTTTAGTAAGCAGACCATTGCTTAACTCATAGGTAAAACTATCAGCTCCACTGAAACCATTATCAGGAGTGTAAATCACAGAATCATCAGTGAAGTCTTCAGCAGTGCCATTGTCATCCACTACTGCAGTACCATTGCTGGGATCATTGAGAATGGTTACAGTGCCGTTTCCGTCAATATCAGTGTCATTTTGTAAAACATCAATGGTTACCGCTGTATTTTCTTCAGTAGTAGTGGTGTCATCTACTGCAATCAGACTGTTCTCGTCAACAGGAGTAACGTCAATGTCAACAGTAGCTGTTTGAGTAGTTAGACCATTGCTTAACTCATAGGTAAAACTGTCAGGTCCACTGAAACCATCCTCAGGAGTGTAAATCACAGAATCATCACTGAAGTCTCCAGCAGTGCCATTGTCATCCACTACTGCAGTACCATTATTGGCATCAGTGACAATGGTCAGAGTGCTGTTTCCGTCAAGATCAGTGTCATTTTCTAAAACATCAATATTTACCTCTGTATTTTGTTGAGTGGTAGCGGTGTCATCTACTGCAATCAGATTCTCATCGAGTGGAATGAATTCAATGAAGTCAATTCGGGCATATTCCTGGCGATCACGAGTACCGTTAATTGTGATTTCGTCTCCATTGTTGATGAATACGGTACTGCTAATTTGTTCATTGACAAAACTATCACCATCATTATCCAAAGTTAATGTTGGCAAGTCGGTATTGCCAATAGTGATATTTATGGGGCTTTGTCCATCAGACTCATCCAGGTAACCTAACCTAACTTCGTAGTTACCAGTAGGTAAATTAAAGGTTGTGGTAGCACTACCAGAGGAGGGATTAGGACCAAATTCATCGGGTATTCTGATTAGTGAACCACCCTCAGCCTCGTTATTATCCTCAATTTCAAAAATGTTTCGATTTTCAAAGTTTTCAGCTTGAATTTTAACCATAATTTTTATTTACTGAACAATAATTATAATTTATCGCTGTTGACTACTTATACGGGTTAACTGATAGAATTCAGGATAATCTGACCTAGAATGCTTTTCAGTCTTTACTAGGGATTCATCATCACAAGCTTGCCTATTCTATTCCCTGATTTTATCTTTGGCTAAGGATAATTTTGTCAGTCAATTAGCTTGTATAAATACTAGGTATAATTAAAAAATGTGTGAATAATAATGAAGTAATTTTGGCGTTATCAAAGGAATAATTATCGACAATTTTTGCTCTGGTAAAATTTAATAAAATAGTTATTTATAGCACTACGTATTAAGATGTTTGACATTGTCTTGATGCAGCGCGGTCATGGGGGTTTCCCCCATGACCGCGCTGCATCGCTCCTAAACTACGAAACTTAGTCATAGCTTACTTTTAGGTGCGACCCGTGGCGAATTTAATTCGCCGTTCGCGTAGCGTCTCCTACGGAGAAACGCGCCCCGCGTCTCCGTAGGAGAACGGAAAGCGCACCTTTGACTTCTGAGTTCTAACTTCTGACGCTAAGCGTAGCGCTATATTAGTCCTTAGCCCTTAGTCATTGCTTTTTATAGCAGTTCTCAATACAAAATTAAGAACTGCTTAAAAAAAATTTGTTAATTTTCTGCAAGCATGCGATAATGAAGGATTAGCGGTTTAGTTCTTCCTCAAGCATCTGTTGATAAACCTTTGGCAAGTGTTTACTCATGCTATTGGTTTCTATTCCATAACCTAGACTTGTCCAAGTACCAGACAACCGCCGCAACACTTTATCTAAATTTCCTTGCCGCAATTCTTTGGGAATATCCATCCCCCAGGCTCTACTATCCTTGAGCCAATCGTGAACCACAGCATCCTGGAAGTGTGCCTCAAAGCTATACTGCTTCCAAAACAAAAAGCCTGAGGGTCTGGGGTGATAGCGTTGTGCCTTTGCTTCCCAGGTAAAATCAAGGAACTGATACCGTCCCGCTGCTGTGCTACATTTTCCAACATTAGGACCAGCGACTATGGGAACACATATTTCAGGATGACGCCTTAAATCAGAAACGTGTTGACCCCCATAGATAATCGTGTAGGGTTGGGGGTCATTAGCTTCACTAGCGGTGATAGTACGCATTAGGGCGCGAATGTAAGGATCTCCCCCCCTCATCACTAAGGGAGGCGTGCCATGAATACTGGTAGGATAATCAGATAGCGTACGCTCAACCGGGTAGTAAGCCCATCTATTAAACACATGTCTGATATAAATTCCCAATAATAAGCTCACTATCGCTAAGGCTGAAATATTGTAAAATAATCCTTTGAGTGTAAATTTATAGGAAGTATTTGGAAATCCTCTTAATTTTCCGTACTTCTGTCGGGGTGATGAAGACACTCAGTTGACTAATCCTTACTAGTGTTAATACTGTGAACTTAATAGTGTTCACAAAATGCGATTAACCGAACGTCACGCTACGCTCCGGAAGCTTCGCTTCCGCGCTTGAGCGAACGCTCAACACTGACTCAACCCACGTCATAAAATAGCTGTTCCCAGCTTTGATCGGGAGCTTCTGCTGAGCTAACCACTTCTACTATTTTATTCCGAGCTTCCGGTTCCGACAGCGCCTCAACACAAACTTCTGCTACTTTGGTGCGAGGTATGCTACCTTCAAATAGAGTATCTGCCCCAGACATAACAATCGGGTCTGAGTTGTCTTCGTTTCTGAGACCACCTGGTCGCACAATGGTGTAGGTCAAGCCGCTTTTTTGGATATATTCCTCTGCTTGCTTCTTCCAGACCAGAATCAGCCAGAATAGATTTAAGGGATGGAAAAACTGGGACACACAGAGGGAGGAAACCAATACAAAGTGTTCTACCCCTTTTTGCTTAGCAGCATCTACTAAATTTTTAGTGCCTTCGTAATCCACCTTGTAGGGTGCGGTGGGGTCAAAGGTAGGGCGAGCACCAGTGGCGCACAGCACTACAGTACTATCTCCGATCGCAGCACTGATACTCTCAGGTTTGAGCACATCCCCCATCACTAATTCTGCAGCTGGTGGTAATATTTCTTGAGCGTACTCTAAATTTCGCACTAAAGCCCGTACAGGAATATCACGCATAACCAGTTCCTGTACAATCCGCTTTCCTGTTTCTCCCGTTGCTCCAGCTACACATGCTTTCATGGCAATTTCCGTACAATTCACCTAGTAGCTTAGCCAGTTTACCAGTTATTCTGAGTGAAAATTAAACTAGGCCATTCAATCGAGAATTATTGGATTTTGTCTTGATGCAGTCGCTCATGGGGGTAACCCCCAAGACCGCGCTGCATCGCTTCCGTAAACCCCAACCTCTCGGTTGTATAAGTTTCTGTATAAGTTTCCTTCGTCATGTGTTCTTCTAAGACTGTGTGGGTGGATCTAATTAGAACCCGCTATAGTCAGTGATCTAATAACTGATCTCATAACTGATCTCGCATCACCAGACACCCAGCTAGATCAGGCTCCAAAACTTTACACTTGTTTACATAGCTCAACTTGTTTGTGTCCGACTCCTGATTAACTCAGCCAGAGGAGTGGGATCAGCAAGAGCGACCCATGGACATTTCTCAACTAGGCTCTCAACTAGTTTCTGAACTAGTCACAAGGCAATCACATGAAGAGGATGATGTATGCGATCGCATTTTATTAACCATCAGTCAATTGAGGCAAAACAGGTCGATTTGAATACTCCTGCTATAAAGGCCAACACTGACCCTATTGTTCCATCAGGGTCTTACTCAGGTAGTGAGCCGACTCGGTTTCAGTGTCATTTTCAAGACTGTATGGAGATGTATGCTTCAGCTGAGCAAGTGAGTGCCTATCTAAATACTCACCAGGATTGGTTTTGTCGCTGCGCTCATCCTATGAAAGTAGAACTGCTCACAGACAATGGCTATATCTTGACCATTGGTAGCTTTGGGGCGTTTGGCTATAGGGTAGAGCCAAAAATCGGTTTGGAATGGGTACCTCTTGACGAAAATTCCTATCAGATTCGGACAATTCCCATATCCAATTACGTCAGTCCAGGCTATGAGCTTGATTTCCAGGCATCTCAGACCTTAGTAGAAGTACCAGCAAGGGAGTATTTTCAAGACCATCAGCTGGAATCGGAGTCCATACCATCAGCGATAACCCGCGTGGAGTGGCATCTTGACCTAAGTGTTGATATGTGGTTTCCCAAGGCAATTCAGAAACTACCTCAGTCGTTGATTCAACGCACAGGCAACGGAATTTTGCAGCAAGTTGTGCGTCAAGTTTCCCGGCGTTTAACCCACAAGGTACAGGAAGACTTCCACAGCAGTAATGGTCTACCTATACCGAAGCAATCACGACAGCAGTAAAATTTACAGTTAGTTTTATTATAAGGGGTCAGCTATCAGCTATCAGCTTATGGGCTACTTGAGGTGCTACGTGAACAGCTAAAGGTCTGTGGCCACGCTACACCGAACAGTTTATGCCCATAGCTTAGGCTACTAATTTTGCTTTTGAATAAAATAAGCTGACGGCTGACGGCTGATAGCTGAATGCTTACCAAGACCACACCCCTAGGTAAATTAAATCATCTACGGATTGCTAAGAAGCTTCTGGACAATTTGCATACCGGTGATGGCTTGCCAGCTGAATAGTCCCAAGAGTGCAACATTCAGGACGATGTGACTATAGCGAGCCCAAGTTTGACCTTTCTGCATTAATGGTGTTAGAGAGGCAGAGGTAGCAATAATTCCGGTCATGCCTAAACCAGCCAGCAAATGGGGTCCAAAAAACAACTTGCCATTGTTAATGTAGGTTACTGCCATACCTCCGATGGTACCGAGTACCATCATTGCTAGCAACGCTGAACCAACAAGATGGTGCTTAACATTATATTGACCCTTAACTAGCGCTTTCTTTTCCTCACCTTCCGCCGTTCTAGTCTTTTGGATTTTCAAGCCCAGATAAAGAGCATAGAAGGCTGCCGCTAGGAGCACCCACATCAGTAAGGGGTGGAAGAATTGAGACCAAAATTTAACAGACTCTGGCAGGTTCATATTGTTATGTCAATTTTCAGGAGCTTCATGAAAATTAACATAACATAGTTGCCGTTATTAAGTCTAATGTGCTAATAACTCAGTTAAACAAGATGGTAGTATAGCTCTGATGCTTGCCGTTGAATTTGGGGAAATTTGGGTATTTTTAACGATGTAGAAATGTTGCGATTGGATGGTAAGGCAAGCGATCGCCTCTTGCCACTGATGGCTAAATCAATTCCGGGGAAAGATACAGGAACAGAACTGTAAGCTTACCGAAGTTAGCTTACAGTTTGGCGTTCATATCCGTAAGTCTTGCTCCCCATCTCTCCCAACCGCCGCTAGTCATCCTAAGTTGCATTCATATCTAGTACCTGCTCACCTGCTCACTCCCTAAATAGTTCAAAGGATCATATCTTTGATTGATCGCAACTTGGTATCAATGTTTTACGACAGGACTAACGCACTAATAGACATAGCCTAATAGACATAGCGAGGCATCTCGCTCAAGGCATTCCAGGTGTGTTCACTAACTACACCATTGCCTAGCAAACCCTTGTCCAGTTGGAAGCGTTGCACTGCTTCGAGTGTCAGGGAAGCGAAGATGCCATCAATCTTAGCGCTATAGTAGTCACTAATCCAAAGTACTTCTTGGACTTTTCTGACAGCCTCACCAAAACTGCCAGGACGTAGAATTGGCATATTGACCGGAGTACCGCTCAGAAGAGCTTCCCAGGTCTTTTGGTCTACAATACCAGTTGCTCTGAGAAATACCTTTTGCTGGTAGCCTTGCACAGCATATTCAATCTCTGTGTCAAACACACCATCTAATGGACCAAAGTAATATCCCCGGTGAGCCAACATACTTTGTAATTCTACCACATAAAGACCAATGAACCCTAGATAAAGGGTGTGTTTTCTGAGCCAAGCAGTGACACAAGCACTGGTCTGGGAGGTTTCCAAACTAATCAAAGCTGTCATGCTAGATTTCCCTGATGAAATTTTTCCTGGCATTCTTCATAATCAAATATCTGAGGTTGAGCAGGGGTGATTTAAGTTTTAATAAGTTGTTAACCTTCTGCCAGTAAAGCGTGATTTGAATCACTGGGTAACTATGTAGAGTGTTAAGTGTTGACTAGTGATTGTTGACTTTAGGGATGCACAGCCAAGGCTTGCATGCAGTAGTTAACATAAAACGTTCCATGTAGTTACCCCACTTTACGTTTATTTATATCTACCCACATAGAGGTTTCAAAATTTCTAGTTAATACCAAGTAGCATTGATCGGTAGGACCCTCTATCGAGAGTTTACCCGTCTGATGGTATCTTGCCGTCTTTGAATGCAATCCCTCTGATGGCAATGTCATACTATAGTTCTTTATATAGTGCTTTGCAGCTCATTAAAATACACTGTAGCCTCTCGGAAGCTCCTACTGCAATCACCGGCTGTATTGTATTCCAATCAAGACTGCTATACATTTAACTCAGTGATGAAACTGTTTGTCCCAGGTCGCCTTTGTCTATTTGGGGAACATAGTGATTGGGCAGGAGGCTATCGCTGCCTAAATCCCCAGCTCGAAAGGGGCTACACCCTAATCACCGGAACCAATCAGGGACTTTATGCTTTGGTCTTATCTGATCGGACCGAGCTGATTATTCGTACTTCCCTGAGTGAGGGTAAACCGACCGTTTCTATTAGTTTACCAATGGAAAGGAGTGCTCTGCTCGCTGTTGCTAAAAAAGGCGGTTTTTTTAGTTATGCTGCTGGGGTTGCCTACCAGTGTCTCTGTCGCTATCCTGTCGGTGGAATTGAAATCGATAATTACCGCACTGACTTACCGATCAAGAAAGGGCTATCCTCAAGTGCCGCAATTTGCGTCCTAGTTGCCCGCGCCTTCAATCGCCTGTATGACTTAAACATGACCCTCCAAGAGGAAATGGAGTTAGCCTATCTAGGGGAAACCACCACCCCTTCCCAATGTGGTCGGATGGATTTCGCCTGTGCTTATGGAAATCGACCCATCATGATGATGTTTGATGGTGAACACACCGATATTAGTGAACTCAAGGTACCTCGGAATCTATTTTTTGTAATTGTAGACCTCGGGGCTAGCAAAAATACTCAGGAAATCCTCGGTAAACTGAATCAGTGCTATCCGTTTGCCACTAACGAAATACAACAGAATGTTCAGCACTATCTTGGTGCAATAAGTTCTAAAATTACTCAGGAGGCAGTTGAGGCTCTGGAAAAGGGTGATGCTGAACGGATTGGTAGCTTGATGAACCAGGCACAAGCTGAATTCGACCGCTATCTTATCCCTGCTTGCCCTGAGCAATTAACTGCTGGAGTGTTGCACCAAATGCTGAATTATGAACCAATTCAACCTTATATCCTAGGGGGAAAGGGAGTTGGCTCTCAAGGGGATGGCAGTGCACAATTTATTGTTAAAGACAAGGAAAGTCAACAAAAGTTAATTAAAATTCTTGAGCGTGATTTTCCCCACATGGAATCTTTGACGTTAACGATTTATGCAGACCAATAATGTTCGCAAAGCTGTAATTCCCGCAGCGGGTTTTGGAACCCGTTTGTTTCCAGCCACCAAAGTGGTAAAAAAAGAGTTATTTCCGATTATTGACCGGGATGGTAGGGCGAAACCAGTGATCATGGCGATTGTGGAAGAAGCGGTCAATGCTGGGATAGAAGAAGTGGGGATTGTGGTTCAAAAAAGCGATCGCAAACATTTTGAAGACTTGTTTAAGTCGCCCCCCAAACCCGAACTCTTCGAGAAACTCTCTCCAGAAAACCAAGCATACAGCCAATATTTACAGGATTTAGGCCAGAGAATTACGTTTCTGATTCAAGAGGAGCAAGAAGGCTATGGTCATGCTGTATTTTGTGCCAAAGAATGGGTAAATGATCAGCCTTTTCTATTGTTGCTGGGGGATCATGTTTACGCTTCTGACCATGAAAATTCCTGTGCTAGTCAAGTTCTAAACGTTTATAACCAGGTTGATCACAGCGTTGTTGCCTTGACCGTAATGCCAGGAGAGATTATTCATAAAGCCGGTTGTGTGACTGGGATTTGGGAAGAGTCAGAATCACAGTTGCGTGTGACAGAGCTTTATGAAAAGCCTAGTCTTGAGTATGCGCGAGCCCATCTCCATATGGAAGGAATGGCGGAGGATCAGTTTTTAGCGGTATTTGGTATGTATGTACTTAAGCCGAAAATTTTTGACTATCTTGAAGACCACATCAACCACAATATCCGTGAAAAAGGTGAATTTCAGCTCACATCCTGTCTTGATAAATTGCGACAAGAAGAGGGCATAACCGGTTATCTAGTTAAAGGCAAGTATTTTGATACCGGAATGCCCCAGTTTTATCGACAGACCATAATTGATTTTCCCAATTAAACTCAGGTGACTTGATCTGATTAATCTTGTTTTTCTAATCCTGTTTCTCGAAACTAAGGGAAGCAGAATTCATACAGTAGCGTAAGCCAGTTGGTTGTGGTCCATCGCTAAACACGTGACCTAGGTGAGCGTCACAGACAGCACACAACACTTCTGTCCTGCGCATAAATAGGCTGTTATCCGGTTCCTCCTTCACATTCTCTTCTTTGATAGGTGCGTAAAAACTAGGCCAACCTGTCCCAGAATCATATTTGGTATCGGAGTTAAATAGCTCTGTGCCGCAACAGATACATTTGTAGATACCCTTCTCCTTATTGTTCCAGTATTCTCCAGTGAAGGCTCTTTCCGTTCCCTTCTGTCTGGTGACTTTATACTGTTCCGGTGTTAGCTGCTCTTTCCACTGTGCTTCAGTCTTTTGGACTTTACTAACCATGGCTGAATCCTTGTAATAGTTTTTTGTTGATACGTGGGAGGTGAGAGATCACCAATAGGGTGATCTGGTCTTTTGTAAAGAAAAGACACGTTTTGATACTTAACTTAACATTTTCTGGCACACAGGAGATGGGAAGTTTGGGGCGTGTGGGAAGTTTGGGGCGTTTGGGAAGATGGCCAGGGTTTGATTAAGGGTAATTATTCGGGAATTATTCCGGTATGAGATGAGTGTGCGATTTGTTGGTTAGAAACCTTATCCTGAAAAGGATTTGGGGGATTAACCTCAGATAGAAATATCTGAAACTTGTTAGTTAAGTTGGTGAAAATCCAACCGCTGAGGAATCCAGTAGAAGCCCTAATACCATAAAGTTCCTGAGTCAGGCTGTGTCCTTAGCAGTCAGGCAGCGTTCTCACGAATTGTCTCTGATTCCGCTTTTGAAGTGAGTGGGGTGACTTTGTCAATCTCTACACCTGAATGCTTACGGATCGACATTCCGCACTTCAAACCTATTACAAGAGAGTTGTCAACGAAGGAAGTTGATTCTAGGCTTGATTATTGAGAGGGTGCGTAGGGTGCGTAGGGTGCGTGAGGGGCGGGCTTGCCATCATGTTCAACACCGAGGGCCAGTTTTGAGACAGCCTGCCCCGTAACGCACCACCCAAGGGCGAGTCTTCATTTTTTTGGTAGCCAGTGTTGGGACAGGGCGTCCGAAAATATTGATAACGGGCAAGATGCCCGTTCCACCAGCATGCCCGTTCCACCAGCATGCCCATTCCACCAACATGCCCGTTCCACCAACATGCCCGTTCCACCAACATGCCCATTCCACCAACATGCCGGTTCCACCCACCGGGTCAATCAGGCTTTAATGAGATGCATCCAAGTTGAAGTGCGGGAAGTGGGTTTAACCAAGGCAGTAGTTAAAATCTCGGATCGTGAAATAATCATGAGCGTTACTAGTAAATATGTACCTTGCCAAGAAAAGTCTTACTAGGCTATTAACTTCACTAATTTCTGCTTCTGTCATCCTGAGTGTAAATTTTTATTTGCCAACTAAGAGTGTGGCGGATTATTCAAATCCTAAATTATATTCAGAGGCAGATGTAGACCGCTATAATAAATCTCCAATACTACGTAATCTAAGAGAAGCGATGCAACTTTTTGAGCAAGGAAATCGACAGTATAAAAATGCTCAATATTCAGAGGCCGAAAAATCACTAAAAATGGCTTTGAATTTATTAGATGCTGGTTCATTACGAGGGTTTAAGAACCCTAAAACACGTCACAAAGGTTTCTCTGTTTCTACCATTACAGGTAAGAAACCATTGGATAATTTATATGCCAGAATAATGTATCTTTTCATTCAAGGGGATAGTCATAATCCTTCAGAAGCAGTTTTACAAGTACATCGTGATGTAAGTGACGATGTTCTAGAACAATTGAAACAACCAAATTTTATTTTAGAAAAATTGATACCAAATTTACAAAATCAAGATTATAGTTTAGATAATTCTTCACAAGACGACAATGATGTTAACCAAATATCAAACTTTAGAGTGGATACTGTGGAAGATGTTCACAGTTTAGAAGTAGAAACTCTACAACTACTGCAAAGAGTATTTGTCGCACAAGGGAAGGACGACAAGTTTGAAGAAGAAGCCTTCAAAGCTGCCCAATTAATTCGCAATCTTGAGCTACTTAGAATTGTCCCCTTTGCTGCCTATGCTCTAAGCGATGAGGTATACCAGGAAGGCAAACTATACGATAACACGTTATTACCAAAACCGACATTTCCCGATAATTTATCTTATAAGGATTTTAGGAGAATTGCTCAAAAACAAAAAGCGACAATAGTGTACTATTCAGTGGCTTCGCAAACAGAAGTTTTTGCATGGATTGCTCAGCCGACAGGTAAATTACATTTCCAACAAATAGATTTTACTCCTTATGATATTTCTTTGGATAAACTTGTTGAAAGTGGATATAGAGCAGCTTATTCTTATGTAGATCGAGGAAATGAAAGAAAAGAATCAAGTCAACCAGTTCGTGAAATCAGACTAAGAAATCCAGAGGAAAATCGAGATCAAAGAGTTGTACCTGAGTCTTACCATCAAGAAAAACTTAAACAACTACACCAACGTCTTATTGAGCCTATAGAAGACTTATTGCCTGCATCTCCTGAAGAGCATGTGGTTTTCATACCACAAAATTCTATGTTCTTAGTGCCTTTCCCTGCTCTCAAAGATGCCGATGGTCGCTACTTAATTGAAAAACATACTATTCGGACGGCTCCGAATCTACACAGTCTCCTTCATAAACGCCGCCCTTTGGATAGATTTCCTAGAGGTAGAGATATCCTGATTGTAGGAAACCCCGCTGATGGAAATGTACCTAACTTGCCAAAAGCTGGAATTGAAGCTAGAATTATCGCTGTGCGATCAGGATCTCATGCTCTGATAGGAAACGAAGCTAATGAAAAAACTGTTCTTTCTGGAATCAGTAATGCTAAGATTCTGCACTTTGCTACACATGGTGTCTTGGATGTACGACCCTCCGAACCAAGAGATGTGATGATGGTCATAGAAACAGGAAAAAACAGCATAGGTGTCCACAGGATAGAAGGAGTTCCAAATTCTAAAGAAATAAGTAATGGTGTATCCTATAGTTTCTGGTTTGATAGAGAAAAAGAGAAAACGTGGCATATAGTTAGAACTAAAGGTTCTTTACCTGGTGCCATTAAATTGTATGATTCTTACCTCACCTCTCAGGAAATTTTAAATCTAAAACTGAATGCCAGCTTAGCTGTTTTGAGTGCTTGCAATACTGCACAGGGTGAGTTTGGGCACAGTACAGTGCTAGGACTTCCCCTATCTCTTGGTCTAGCTGGAGTTCCTCGTGTAGCTGTTTCTCTTTGGTCAGTACCAGATCAAGCAACCCAAATCCTAATGTCTGAGTTTTATGCCGAAATGAGAATACAAGCTGCCCAGGGCAGAGTAATTGATGAACCTCAAGCTTTACGCAAGGCAATGCTCGCAGTTAAAAACAACAAGCAATATCAAGATCCAATCAATTGGGCAGGGTTTACCTTAATGGATGTATCACAGTAGCATGTGAAACCAAATAGTTACAAACCATCTAATCGACTCTGCTATCCATCACTGACTTTAAATCTTCCAGGTTGTTCTTAACCTTAACAGTGTTGGGGTGATTAGATCCTAACTTTGTTTCTAAAATCCTTACTGCATCACTATAAAGTGGCTTAGCTACTTCATATCGTTTCTGATTGTAGTTAAACTTGGCTAAGTTGTTCATGGTAATTGCCACATCAGGGTGCATCTCCCCTAACAGTTGCTTCCTCATTTCTAACACTTGCTGGTATAGAGATTCAGCTTTAGTTGTATTACCTAAATCCTCATATAAAGCTGCGAGATTAATGAGTCCAGTTGCCACATCAGGGTGCTTCTCTCCTAATATGTGTTTCTGAATTTCCAATGCTTTTGTCAACAATGGTTCTGCTGCCTTGTATTTCCCCTGCTCAGAGTAGACTAAAGCCAAACTATTTGAAGCCATAGCAACATCACGATGTTTATCGCCAAAAAGTTCCTTGTACAGATTTAGTGCTTGCAAATACATCTTTTCTGATTCTTCATACCGCTTTTGACGGTAGTAACAAGATCCCAGAGCATTAAAACTATCTGCAATACGAAGATGCTTTGTATCAAGTAAGCGTTGTCGCATTTCCAAGGTTTGTAAAAACAAGGATTCTGCTTCCTCGTAACGCCCATGATCCTGGTAGAGCCAAGCTAGATTGCTGAGACTTTCTGCTAGATCAGGATGTTCTTCTCCGAATAACTTGCGCCTCATCTCTAATGCTTGTTTATAGAGAAGTTCCGCTTCTTTATAACGCCCCTGATAATTGTAAAGTAAAGCTAGATTGTTTAGACTCTCTGCTGTATCAGGATGTTCTTGTCCCAATAGCTTGCGCCTAATCTCCAATGCTTGTTTATAGAGGGGTTCTGCTTTAGAGTATTGTCCTTGAGCTTGGTAAATAGATGCTAGGTTATTACTACTCGTAGCCAGATAAAAATGCTCAGCACCAAATCGTTCCTCAACCTGATATCGACATCCCTTGTACCATATCTCTGCCTGACTATAAAGTCCTTTTCCTTCGTAGAATCTTCCTAACCCTTGGAAAGGTGTAATAAAATCTGCCTCACTTAGATAGTCCCTTAATGCTATGGCAACCTCTTCAACATGAGGGATAATATCTTCTACTTCCAGCAAAAATTCTTGGTTAGGATACTCTGGAATTGTCTTGGCAACAGCTACCATTACAAAACATAAATTTTGTTTCAGCTCATTGACTTGCTTCGCCTTTTCTCCATTTTCAAACTGCTTCAATTTATTATGAAAAAACTCCCGAATCAGTTGATGTAGGCTGTAGGTTTCCTCCCCAGTTTGTTGCAGCAGACTATATTCTGTAAGGGCATAGTCTCGGATATCCTCTAAATCCTCTTCGTCTGAGTCAGGCAAGCACTGGTTAACTAATTGCCAAGCAAAGGGAGCCAGTGCAAATAGACTGAGCAAACAACCTAATTGCTGAGCCAGTGGATCAAGTTCTTGCCAACTGAGTTCAAAAGCTGCAGCTACTCCCCTTTGTTCCGTCATTTCCCCAGATGGCTTTTGTAGCGAACGATGCTCTAGTCCCAGTCGCTGCCGCATTTGAGCTATAGACAAATGTGGCTTGCGTTTTAAATATCGTCCTACTAACTCCAAGCCCAAGGGCAAAAATCCCAACTCCAAACACAGTTGTTTGGCTTGGTCAAGTTCTTGCTCAATACGCTCTTTTCCAACTAATGAAGTCAACAGTTCTGTAGCTGCTTCTTCAGAAAGAACATCCAAGGAAAGTGTTTCAAAGGATTCACCCAACCATTGCCTCCTGCTAGTAAACAGTACCTTGAACCGTGGCTCAGGTGGTGGAAGATAGGATTTGACTTGTAGATAGTCTCTAACATCATCCAAGATTAGTAGCACTTCACCCTCTTGCCAGTTTCGCCAACAGTAAGCTACCTGCTCCTCCAAATCCAATCCCGATGGTAACTGCATATTCAACTGCACCTTAGCAAAGCTGACAATGTCAAGACCTACTCCTGCTTCCTCCGTGCGTAACCAACAGATACCACCAGGGTAAGTACCGAGTTCTTTATGAACCAGGGCGTATTGCAGAGCCAATTCTGTTTTCCCAATACCACCCATGCCAGCGATCGCACAAATACCAACTCGTTCTGTCTGCTGCAATTGTTGGTGTAGGGTTTCAAGAACTTTGCCACGTCCAACAAATTTAATCACACCACTGCGGGGCAGGTTTGAGGGAATACTTGCAGGTAAAATACCAGCAGATGTTGGGGGAGTGGCAAATAGTTGACCCCCTTCTGGCCAGCGCAGGTAAAGTACCGGACGATACCACTGGTTGTTTTCCACTCCCATGGCCTCTCGTCCCTGACTGACAGCCACAGCCAGTGAATTTTTCTGTCCTAAAGAACGATAAAACTGTTCGGCAAAATTGCTAGCACTCTCAACACTGACAGAGTATTGCATCGCTACCACAGCAGGGACTCGGTGACCAACCAGGTTTTGTGCCGCACCATTGAACGCAGATTCCCCTGCTACTGCCATGCCTGATTGACAGGCGCTCAGCACACAAAGGGATATGCCTCTACTTTGGCTAATGCTATCGTTTAAGCTCGACTGCTGGAGTAATGTTCCTAACTCCGAACCGCTGATATAATCAGGTCTGCCATAGTCATCCTCGAAAACCAAATACCCTTGAGGCTCCGGTAATAGTGCCTTGCAAGCTCGGCATCGCTCACGTTTTATACCCTTGTGCATAGTACGGCACTTTTGGTTGGAGCAGCGCTTACCAAACAAACCATGTCCATCAAAATGGAGTACCTGGGGAGCTTTATCCCCTTGATGTTCGGTCAGATAAGCTCTTAGCTCTTTGAGGGTAGGATAAGATAGCTCACTCAGACGAATATGTCCGGCAACACTAGCTTTCTCCAGACCATCATGGATTGCTTGCTGTTCCTGTTTTGAAAGCGGCTTGAGTCCCAAGTCTGAGTCACAAGCTGCCGATGAAACCAGCAACACATTCACCTGCTCAACACGGGGTAAAGACGGAGGGGCGGTGTCGTGAGCAATGTATCGTGCTAACCCAACCTGATGATGGCATAAAAATTTTTGCCCGTTATGCAGTAATTCCCACGGATAATCCGCCAACCGAGAACGCTGTACCACATCAGCTTCAAACTTGAGCCGAATCAGCAGTTGTGTGTGTTTATCCTCAGCCAGACTGATAGATTTCTGGAGAGCTTTTTCTACTTTACTGTTTGAGGGAAAAAGTACCCGATAGAGCGCTCTGCCAATGTTGGCTTGATAGTCAGGATGGAAAGTATTGCGGTCAGAAGCCAAAATACCTGCTTTGACCAGCCACTCCTGTTCTCCCTCTTCACAAAAGTTTTCAGAACTAAAACTAGTACTCTCCAGAGCCTTGATTAAACTTATCCTCCAGTCTTTCGTACCCTCAATAAAGGGTAACTCTGACTCGCTTTCACCCTCACCGACAGGAGATTGGGTAACGATGGCTTTGAACCGAGTCCCATTGATGGGAGATAGATACAGCTCAAATAGTTCCATTTAATCTGTTAGTCTAGGTTTGCTCAGAACTGATCGCTTAAATTGTCCTCACTGCCTTTTAAAGTCCCTTCAATAGATTGCTCGACTAGTTCCCTTAAGCGATCTGGATAGCGCTTCCTGTAGATTTTCAGAAGTGTTTCCTTACTCACAAGAGGGGAAAGTTTAACCTTGACCTTCTGCACATCATCCCGGCTTCCTCCCCCGCCTAAGTCAAGAACATAAATTTTTACCCCGCCTTTGGCTTCCTTCTTAACAGTAACTTGTAGCTCCAGCTCTACGGAATCTACGCTCAAAAGCGGGATGTCTGCCTCTTGGTCAGGGGAAGTTATGAGTAGTTCCTGCTTGACCTGTTCAATCAGTTCCGTAAGTCCTATAGTGTTCTCTTCCGACACCTTTTCACTCCTCCAAAGATCGATAGGTTGCATCTGATATTTGTAAAGGTGCCCTTGACCTTGGCGAATTTAATTCGCCACAGGTCGCACCTAAATGTTGCTAGTGGTGGTTTAGGGACGGGCTAGCCCTGATTTTCAGCCTCTGAGCGCCTTGTTGGCACGGCTCGCCCGAAAATTGTAACGGGCAAGATTCCCGTTCCACCCACCGGATCAAACAGCAAAAGTGAGATGCACCCGATCGATAGAGCAAAAATCTCTAGCAAAATTTATCTATTTATAACTCATCTGGTAATCCAGGCGCTTGGTTCTAATCATTTTTAGCATGGATTATATAATGCGTGTCACTATGCCACAGTGTTCAATATCTTGTATAGCGCTACGCGCAAGGCAAGAGGCAAGAGGCAAAAGTTGACTACATACAACAGCTTTTGAGCTTGTATCAATGTCCTAAATTTAATGCGTAGTACTATACAATCCTAAAAGATGCAAAACCAGTCATAGTTTAAAACTATCCGAACTATTCTATCTTTCTACTCCCGACTCCCGACTCCCGACTCCCTTTTCCCTCAGCAATAGATAGTATAAAAAAAATACCATGGCCGTTGGCCACCCTACACGAACAGAGGAAAACTATGGCAACAGGGATGCTCGTTAACGGACAATGGACTAACGAAGCCTATCAGCAAGACCCCCAAGGACGATTCATGCGTAATCCTACGAAGTTCCGTAATTGGATTCGTGCTGATGGCTCCACAGACTATAAACCAGCCTCTGGACGCTACCATCTCTACATTTCCTATGCTTGTCCCTGGGCGCACCGCACTCTGATTATGCGAACCTTAAAGGGATTGGAGGAAGCAATTACCCTTTCCATTGTTGACCCATTGATGGATAAAGATGGATGGGAATTTTCCAATGGGCCTGGTTGTATCCCTGATACAGTCAATGGTGCTCGCTATCTGCGGGAAGTTTATATCAAAGCTGACCCTAACTGTACCGGACGGGTGACGGTTCCAGTACTTTGGGATAAGGAAACTGGCACAATTGTTAATAATGAATCCCGTGAGATTATTCGGATGTTTGACCTAGAGTTCGACGGGATTGCTCAGTCGGATATCAGCTTTTATCCGGAGAATTTACGGGAAGAGATTGATAAAACCATTGATGCCATTTACCAACCTATTAATAATGGTGTGTATCGAGCCGGATTCGCTACTACTCAGGAAGCTTATGAAGAAGGAGTAACTGAACTATTTGATGCCCTTAACTATTGGGAAGGGGTGTTAGGTAAACAACGTTATCTCTGTGGCGATCGCATTACAGAAGCCGATTGGTGTATGTTTACCACTCTGCTACGCTTTGACTCAGTTTACTATTTCCATTTCAAATGTAATTGGCAACGAATTCTCGATTATCCCAATTTGTGGAATTATCTCAAAGACCTTTATCATCAGCCAGGGGTAGAAGAAACTTGTAATATTGACCATATTAAGGATCATTATTATAGGAGTCATCCCTTTATTAATCCCTCTGGGATTGTACCAAAAGGACCACAAATTAGTTTTAGTGATTAAGGCTATCAGCTATTAGTTATCAGCGATCAGCTATCAGCTATCAGCCATCAGCTATCAGCTTTTGAATAACAGGACTTAGGCAAGTGCCCCCTAAATCCCCCAATTCTGGGGGACTTTGACATCATTACCCCCCAAAATTGGGGGGCTAGGGGGGCAAAACCCACTAAATTTCGTAAGTCCGAAATAAAATAAGCTGACGGCTAACCACTGACCACTGACCGCTGATAGCTTACCTGTCAAGTTATTCTTGATTCAATGGAGACTTAGATTTTATTTTAAATACGGAATCTGAGAACTCACCAATGGAATCAGGGACAGATACAATTTCCGGTTCGGTGCGTTTTCCAAACATCAAGGTTGCCTTACTAGTAGACGGAGAGAAAAGAATCTGTGTGATTTTGCTATAATCCCACCGTTTCTGATCATAGAGAGCAAGCACTTTCGTAAGATTCTCTAAGGTCATCTCTTCCTTATTCTCGAACATAAACTCAATAGGACGATTAAAGACTTTGTCCAAAAACGTGCCGTAAAACTCATCAATATATAGGTTGCGAGTTTGTGTCATCATCAGTACCTTACGCAATTCCTGACTTAACTCATAGGCTCCGTCTTTGGTGCAAATCACCTGCTCATTGATAGCAACGGATTTCTGAGACCCATTTTTGCGACAAGGATTATTGTTAGAAGACTTTGCCACTCGTCCAGAGTTGAGGTCGTCCCCAAGTTGATCAAACTCATCAACCACTCTGCGTGTGCCTTGGATTATACGCCTGCCTTCACGAATGGTATTCGTTACCTCTCGAACATCTCGACGGATTTCGCGGAGCTCATCGAATAATCCAGCAATCTCGAAGGTGCTAACATTGCTATTGTCATGCTTCCGAGGTACTATTCCGGCTGTTGCGGGAAGCATTTGCCACATCACGGACGCTGACAACAGGTAAGCTGAACCTTGGAAAATGAATTTGTGAACCATGACTATCGAATCCTGACTTAAAGTGGTCCACTATCTTTTTCTTTTGGCAAAATGAAAATCCGGAAACTTATCCAGCAATTTTTCCGGATCTGCTTTACTTACCCTTGTAAGATCTCCCCATCTCCCCACCCTCCCCACACTTCCCACACTTCCCACACTTTTAACCCTACTCCCTACTCCCTACTCCCTACTCCCTACTCCCTACTCCCTACTCCCTACTCCCTACTCCCTACTCCCTATTCCCTATCTCCTCGATTTCCCGTCGATAGCGGGGACGTGCTGGAATTCCCCAGCATACTTGCTGCTCTGGGATATTACTAAACACAGTGCTACGAGCACCAATAACGGCATTGGCTCCAATTTGAACACCGGGCGCAATGAAGCAATCGGCGGCAATCCAAACTCCGTTACCAACACTAATCTCAGATGTGATTAAACCAAAGGCTGGGTCTTTCATATCGTGGCTACCAGTACAGAGGTAACATTTTTGAGAAATAACGCAATGACTACCAATGCGAATCCTATCCAAGCTGTAGAAAACCACATCATCCCCAATCCAACTGTAGTCACCAACTTCTACTTTCCACGGGTAAGTAAAACGAGCCGTGGGTCGAATGATGACATTAGTACCAATCTTGGCTCCAAATAGTTGTAGCAGCCATCGGCGGAAGCCATTGAAGTTATGAGGACTTAAGGGAAATGCGATCGCTTGCACCAACCACCAGAGTAAGATTAACCAGCCCGGACGTCCTCGGTCAAACCAAGATTGGTCGTACTGCCGTAAATCAACTAAGGGTGCTAAATCTAAAGCTGGTAGTTTACTTAAGTCATTAGTCATAATCTAGACTCAGGTATTTGGAGAGACAACTGATGGCTTTGGCGTTACTGGTGTCTGTGCTGGTTCAGTTTTTTCTACATTCAGCTTACCGCTAAACTTTTGTAACTCATAGAGTTTGACCCCAATTTGATACTCATACTGACTCAACAGGCGTCCATAAATGTACCCAGCTTTTCCATCTAAAAAGCCCAGCTGGATAAAGTAAAACAAAATAAATCGCAGTAATGGTTTAAACGGTAGTCGAACCCAGATTTTTTTCAGAAACCGCTTACGCTGCACTGCGTCTCCAAATAGATTTCCCCCGATGGTGCCAGAGTCATCTTTACCTGTTAGTAGATTCAGATAGACACGAGCTTCCCAATTGGAGTAGCGATTGTGCCGTTCTAGCCAATGGTAAATGTCCTTAAAGTCAATGTGCAGCATATCATTTTCAAGATAGCCAGCTTTGCCTTCTAGGACAACGTGTTCATGGACTTCGTTGTCTCCAGTATTGGGAATTCCTTCCGTTTTTAGGTTTTCGTAGCGACCTTTTTCGTGCTTAAACAACCGTAGATTCCAGTCTGGATATTTGCCACCAAAGCGAATCCATTTCCCGAGGAAGAATACTCTACGATTGATATAGTAGCCGTTATAATCAGGATTTTCGATTGCCACAGCAATTTCATCCCAAAGTTCTGGAGTAATGCGCTCGTCACAATCAACAATTAATACCCATTGATTGCGGAATTCAAGATTTTCTAAGCTCCAATTTTTCTTTTTGGGCCAAAACCCATCAAAATAGAATTGAACTATGTTTGCACCGTATTCTTCCACAATTTCAATGGAGCGATCGCTACTTTGGGAATCGACAACAAAGACTTCATCCGCTCTATTAACACTCTCAAGACAAGCTGGTAAATTAGCCTCTTCATTTTTGGCTGGAATTAGAACTGATACCGGAAGTTTAGTGTTAGGGGATTTCATAATTAAACACCTGCAATTGTGGAAGTTTTATGAAAAGTCTATTGGCCTAGAATAACTAACAGCAAACCTTAACTAAAATTAAGGCTTATCAGTCAACAGTTAACAGTCAACAATCAACCAAAATTATCTGTGCTATAGCAAAGGGAACAGGGAACAGGGAACAGGGAACAGGGAGCAGGGAGCAGGGAGTAGGGAACAGGGAACAAACATTCTCTCAATTCCTACACGGATTGCTATATAATATAAGATTACCTCTTATCCAGTCTCATTAATTACTGGACTGGTTGTGGGATACAGAGGAGTTGCTCCTTTGTAGCATTCCTTTAATTACTGCACTCAGATAACCGATTTGACCATAGGCATAAACCAAATTATCAAAGCGCAGAGCTGGATTGCGGAAGTGCTTCAAGGATTTGTAGATTCCTCGCATCATTCGTTCACCTCCCCGTAAAAATTGGGCAGTACCAGCACGACCAACCAATTGTTCACGGTAACACTCGCTAATACCTTGCCACCAACCACGATTCAAAAACCAACGTTTATTGATTCGTTCTGGGGCAACATTGTGAGCTACTAGAGCATCAGGCAGATAAGCAACCTGCCAACCATCCTGGAGAGCTAATTCTGTCATATGTAACTCTTCATTAGATAACAGATTTTTACCCACACGACCTAAATTGACATCAAAACCACCGATTTTATTGAGGAAAGTCCGCCTGATCGAGTAATTTAAACCTCTGGGAGTCAAACCAGCATTTTGGATCTTCATTAGGGAATCACCTAGGTCATAAGCTCCCAAATTTCCGGCTAGGTCTGGTGATAACCAGGAGGGAGAGGTAATGCCATCTGGCCACAATAGGGTTACTTTACCACCAGCAATTGCTAGTTTTTCGTTACTTTGATAAGCTTCATAAATTGTCTTAAGCCAACGGGGACTGGCAACGGCATCATCATCCAGATAAGCTAAAATAGCAGCAGAGGCAGTGGCAGCCCCGGTGTTACGAGCTACGGATAAACCAAGTACGGGTTCATAAACATAGTTTAGTCGAGAGTTGTCCAAGCGTTGGTCAACTATGTTACGGGTGCGATCGCTTGAGGCATTATCGACCACAATTACTTCATAATCGGCAAAATCCTGCTGTAGCAAGCTATCAATGGCTGCACCCAAATATTCTTCACGATTGTGGGTGCAGATGATGGCAGAAATTAGAGGCTCTGACATAGGGAACCTGATCAAGGAAGCTTCATTCTTAGTATTCCCTACTCAACCAGGATTGTTCAACCTTCTTTGGTCAGCGGTCAGTGGTCAGTGGTCAGTGGTCAGCTTATTTTATTCAAAAGCTCGCACCTCAAGTAGCCTGCCCTACGGCCAATGGCTATGCCCCTAGCGTGCGCTACTTGAGATGCTACTTGAGGTGCTATCAGCTATCAGTTATGAGCTATTAGCTATCAGCTATCAGCATTAAGCTTATGCCCTAGGCGCACGCTGCATTAGGTTGAAGGCTGACGGCTGACGGCTGACGGCTGACGGCTGAATACTTACCTTTGCAAAGATTCCCATACTTCGGTTTACTCTTTTTATAAGCATCTTTGAGAATTATTAATCCAATTTACCGAAACTCTTATTGGTTATGGCAGTTACTATCAAGCAGTTGAATCAATGGAAACAACATGAGCGCCAGATTGTGGTGCTGACTGCTGCGGATTATGCGATCGCTCAACTGTTGGATGAAGCGGGAGTAGACATAATCATGGTCGGGGATTCTCTAGCAATGGTTACGCTGGGTTACTCCACAACGCTGCCAGTGACCCTTGATGACATGATTCACCATGCCAAAGCGGTGTGTCGCGGTGTTAAACGGGCATTAGTGGTTTGTGATTTGCCGTTTTTGAGTTATCAGGAAAGTCCTCAGCAGGCAATCCACTCTGCCGGTCGAGTGTTGAAGGAAACTGGGGCAGTGGCAGTGAAGTTGGAGGGAGGATATCCTGCCATGGCTGAAACCGTGGGGAGGCTTACGGCTGTGGGAATTCCGGTGATGGGTCATGTAGGTTTAACACCCCAGTCTATTAATCTGCTAGGTTTACGGCAACAAGGAAAAACACCGGAAACTGGGGAGCGGATTTTGCAGGATGCGATCGCATTGGAGCAAGCTGGTGCCTTTGCTATCGTTTTAGAGCATATTCCCCCCGATTTGGCAAGGTCAATTACACAAAAATTAACTATTTCCACCATTGGCATTGGAGCTGGACCCCACTGTGATGGGCAGGTGTTAGTTACAGCGGATTTACTAGGACTTTCCGAGCGCCAGCCACCCTTTGCTAAGTCTTATGTTAATTTGCGCCAGGTAATTACCCAAGCCGTGCAGGAGTTTAGTACTGAGGTTCGTTCTGGAAAATTTCCAAAAGACCCATAATCAAGATATCATTGAAGTAAAAGCTTCACGATGAAAATAGATAGAAGATTTTTTATTATTGGCTGGATTAGTGCGATCGCTTATGGATTTTTTTCCAAGCTTAATGCTCAACCCTATAATCCAGCAGCTAGAGGAAAAATTGTTATCAATCAAATAGGCTATTACCCAACTGGGCCTAAGTTGGCTTTCTTAATCAATGCCCCCAATTCGGAAAAGAAGCAGGTTGAACTGGTTGATTTAATCACTCACAAAACGGTTTTTGTGACCAACCTGGGAAACTCCGTAAACGATAAAGCCAGTAATGATAAAATTAGAGTTATTGATTTTACTAAATTCGATAAATCAGGTAGCTATTACCTCAAATACGGCTATAGTCAGTCTTATCCGTTTGGCATTGGTAAGCAAATCTATAAGGATACCTTTACAAAGCTACTCCGGTCATACTATTTGCAACGGTGCGGTGTTGCTGTAAATGATTCAGTATCTGGAGTAAAACATCCCCCCTGCCATCTCAAAGATGGGATTATTGCCCACAACGATGAGTTTCATAAAGCTGGTGACTTCAAATCTGCCCAAGGTGGCTGGCATAATTCTGGGGATTTTGCTAAATATGTTGCGCCAATGACAGTCACCATCGGACGGTTGTTAAGCTTGTACGAGCAATATCCTAAATTATTTAGGGACAACCAATTAACTATACCAGAAAGCGGCAATGGTAGACCTGATCTACTCGATGAGGTCAAAGTAGGATTAGATTGGCTGTTGAAGATGCAGCGGGAGGATGGTGCTGTCTACCGCAAGTTGTCAGGAAAGAATTGGCCAGGGGAAATTCTACCCAATCAAGATACTCAGCCACGGTACACTTTTGGTATCTCTACACCTGAAACTGGCAAGTTTGCAGCAGTAATGGCAATGGCTGCTAGAGTTTATACTCCCTTTGACAAGCAACAGGCTCAAACCTACTTACAAGCGGCACAGAAAGCCTGGGGGTTTCTCCGAAAACAGCGATCTATGAAGGTGGATTGGCAAGAAGGAGATGACACCGGTTCAGGTAAGTATCTTTTTGGAGAGTGGGATCAGCAAGAATCCTTAAAAACCGATCAAGATGACCGCTTCTGGGCAGCCGTAGAACTGTATATTACTACAGGGAAGACTAGCTACGAGAAATACTTAGCTAAAACTATCACCGCCTTCGACTATGGTGAGTTTGGTTGGAAAGATCCCTCTCCTCTAGCAATGGTTAACTATTTGGTGCAGAAACAAAGGAAGGGGTCAGACAAACTGAAATTAGAAATCACAGCTAGGCTGATGAGAAGGGCGGATAGTCTGATGGAAAAGATTAACCGTAGTGGCTACCGTTTAGCTATTGATAAATTCCATTGGGCATCTAATCACAAGGTAGCTGAAGAAGGAATTACTCTACTCTATGCCTACCGCATCACTGGGAATCGAGGCTACTATAAGGCAGCTGTTGAGCAGTTAGATTATTTGCTGGGGCGCAATCATTTTAATCTTTGCTTTATTACCGGTGTTGGTAGCAACTCGGTGCGTAATGTTCATCACCGGATTTCCCGAGCTAAAAAAATTGTCATCCCTGGTCTGATGGTAGGGGGTCCTAATACTGATGCCCAGGATGGGATTGCGCCTAAAGGGTTGGGAATGTTGAGTTATGTGGATGATGAGCGGTCTTGGGCTACTAATGAATATGCTATTGATTACAATGCTTCGGTGATTGCCTTGATGGGCATGGTGATGGCACAGACTTAATCATTGATAACATGATGTTCCTGGCCAGTCCAAAACCAGCCAGGAACTCTGGTTAAATCAAAAGATTATTTAGCGGCTTCCTCGCGTTCCTTCACTTCTTTAATTACCTCTTCTGCCACATTATTTGGGCAAGGGGCGTAGTGGGAGAACTCCATCGAGAACTGACCACGACCAGATGTCATAGTACGCAGGTCACCAATATACCCAAACATCTCACTCAAAGGCGCATCTGCCTTAATGCGAGCACCAGTAAGAGTTTTCTCCTGAGACTTAATCATCCCACGGCGGCGATTGAGGTCACCAATTACATCCCCCATGTAATCTTCTGGTGTGAATACATCCACTTTCATAATTGGCTCTAACAATTGAGGTGAAGCCTTGCCAAAGGATTGCCGATAAGCAGCCCTGGCCGCAATTTCAAAGGCTATAGCCGATGAGTCTACGGGGTGGTAAGCACCATCAGTCAAGGTAACCTTGAAGTCCACACAAGGGAATCCAGCCAACAGACCCTTTTGAATACTGCTTTCAAAGCCCTTTTGCACAGCAGGCCAAAATTCTCTGGGGACATTACCACCAGTGACCTTGGACTCAAACTGGAAGCCAGTACCGGTTTCACCAGGTTCAATAACGTAATCGATTTTACCATATTGACCAGAACCACCAGACTGCTTCTTGTGGGTATAGCTGTCTTCGATGCGCTTAGTAATGGATTCACGGTATGCCACCTGGGGCTTACCTACCTCCACCTCAACGCCATGAGTCCGTTTCAGGATATCAACCTTAATGTCTAGGTGCAGCTCACCCATGCCCTTAATGATCGTTTCGCCACTTTCCTGGTCAGTTTCAACGTGGAAAGATGGGTCTTCCTGAACCATCTTGCTTAGGGCAATGCCCATTTTCTCAGACGAACCTTTTTTCTTAGGTGCGATCGCAATGGAAATCACGGGGTCTGGGAAGACCATCGGCTCAAGAGTAGCAGGATTTTTCGGGTCACAGAGGGTATGCCCAGTCTGGACATTTTTCATCCCAACGATGGCAACAATATCACCTGCCTGGGCAGAGTTAATTTCTTCCCTGGAATCCGCATGCATTTCTACCAAACGACCAATACGCTCAGTTTTACCGGTGAAGGTATTAAGTACTGTGTCACCCTTGGATAAGGTTCCTGAGTAGATACGGGTAAAGGTCAGAGCACCAAAGCGGTCATCCATGATCTTAAATGCCAAAGCACGCAAAGGTTTTTCTGGGTCAACATAGGCAAGTGTACCGGTTTCGTTACCTTCTAGATCGATTTCTGGCTGGGGTTTGACTTCAGTGGGATTCGGCAGGTAGTCAACTACAGCATCAAGTACCAACTGCACTCCCTTATTCTTGAAGGATGAACCGCAGTAGGTAGGGAAAAAAGCCAGCTCACGAGTTCCCTTGCGAATGCAACGCTTAAGGCTTTCGATATCTGGTTCTTCCCCTTCTAGATACTGTTCCATCACCTCGTCATCCTGCTCCACAGCCATTTCAATTAACTGCTCGCGGTAGGTTTCCACATCATCAACCATGTCGGCGGGAACATCTTGAATCTCATAGTTCATGGGATCCCCAGACTCATCCCATACCCATGCCTTACGGGTTAGCAAATCCACTAAACCCACAAAATCGTTCTCAGTTCCGATCGGCAGTACCATTACCAGAGGCTTAGCACCAAGGACATCTTCTACCTGCTTAACCACTCGGTAGAAATCAGCCCCGAGACGGTCAAGTTTGTTTACGTAGATAATCCGAGCAACTTTTGAATCATTGGCGTAGCGCCAGTTAGTTTCTGACTGGGGTTCTACACCACCTGAGCCACAGAAAACACCAACGCCACCGTCAAGAACCTTCAGAGAACGATAAACCTCAATTGTAAAGTCTACGTGACCTGGAGTATCAATAATGTTGAGTTGGTGGTCTTTCCAGAAACAACTGGTGGCGGCAGACTGAATAGTAATACCGCGCTCTTGTTCCTGTTCCATAAAGTCCGTTGTAGCTGCACCTTCGTGAACCTCACCAATTTTGTGGATTTTCCCGGTAAGTTTTAGTATCCTCTCTGTTGTAGTTGTCTTGCCTGCGTCCACGTGAGCAAAGATACCGATATTTCGATAAGCAGTGAGGTCTTTCATAGTTACTCCTTATATTTACTCCTTAATAAAATTTAAACAAAATCTATGCATATTAACAATATGCCCAGCAGCGGTGTGATGGTTGTCGTGATCAACAAGCAAGAGGAAATATCAATCAGAGAATAACCAGCCCTCCCAATCATTGCCTGTTCAAAAAAATTAATCACGGAACGACGGTTATATTGCTCTATCGGTGATTCAGCAGCTGCTTTGAGGTTAGGGCTATGAATTATCCCCAGTCAAGCCAGAGAGCTTGGGCAAATGCGATCGCTATTTTTTGGGCTAGTTGAATAGTCTGCTTGTGTCACCTAATAGCCCTTATCCGTAAGAAAAAAACTCAATTTGCGGAACCAATGGATCTTGAACAACACCCACACCAACAAACCCCCACCGTTCAAGCAAATTCTTCAACTGACTCCCTGAAACCGACTCTACAGAAAATTCGTCAGCTAAATCAGCAGCGTGGGTATTGAGATAACTCAGGGCATCAAAGTGTTCGCGAAACATCAACAGATATCCAGCGCCAGCCTCTGGGCTACCAGCTTTGGGTTGGGCAACCAGATAACGACCGTTCCTTCTAGAAAGAATCAGATAATGAATTTGGGTAAACATCTTGAAAATAGTCCTGAGGCACGTCCTTACAGCAAGGCAGAAGGCAGAAGGCAGAAGGCAGAAGGCAGGATGGACAATCGTTTCAGTTTTTTTTTCCTAATTTTATCAAAGGTTTTATTCTATTTGGGTTGTCAACAAAAATTGACCTAAAAAGGTAACTTCGGACAAAGCAACAAAGAGTTCATCCTTAATCCTTTCAACTTCAAACTTTATTAGCCATTCTCTATTTCAAATCTTCCAGACGAATGCGGGGATCAACTACTTTCAGCAGCAAGTCTGCTAACAAATTACCCAAAATCAGCATTGTAGCCCCCATCATCAAGCTTCCCATTACCAGATAGAGGTCTTGAGCAGTTACCGCCTGTAAAATCAAACGACCTAAACCTGGCCAGTTGAAGAAAATTTCAGCAATAAATGAGCCACTGAGTAGAGAAGCAAACTCAAAGCCAAGGATGGTAATCAGAGGATTGATAGCATTGCGCAAGGCATGGACATAGATAACTCGATTTTCTGGGAGTCCCTTAGCACGGGCTGTCTGAATGTAGTCTTGCCGTAGCACATCAAGTAATTCACCCCTAGTAATTCGCTGTAGACCTGCAAAACTAGTAATGGATAGAGCAATAGTTGGCAAAATCATATGCCAGCCAATATCCAAAACCTTACCAATGGCGGATAAATCATCATGATTGATACTGGTCATACTACCGACAGGAAATAAGGGGGAAAGATTCTGGGCAAGGATGAGCAGCAACAGAGCAGTGATTAGGCTGGGGAAACCCTGACCTGTGTAGCTAATGACTTGTAGAAATCGGTCAGTGGTGCGATTCTGATTGACAGCAGCCAGGATACCGAGAGGAATTGCGATCGCCCAAGTAATAAAGATTGAGGCTATTGCTAAGAGTAAGGTGGCTGGTATCCGCTCCAATAACAGAGATGACACAGGACGGAAGTAAGCGAAACTGGTACCAAAGTCAAATTTGGTCACAACTCGTAGTAGCCAACGCCCATACTGAACAATTGCTGGCTGATCTAAACCAAATTGCTCCTTGAGTTCCTCGATTCGTTCCGGGGAAATTTTGGGATTTTGCCTGAGGGTATCCAGAAAATCTCCCGGTGCAAGCTGAATAATGGCAAAACTTAGAGCAGATGCCAACAGCAAGGTCAAAAGACCCTGCAACAGCCGCTTGACCACGTACAGAAAGGTCTCACTCGTGACCAGAAGTTTTAGTCTATGCCAAGCCCCATCAAACCGATTGATAATGCTAGAATCTCTAGTAGAAGAAGTCATATAATAGTCGTTAGTTGTTAGTCATTCGTCATTGCTTTAAAGTCCTTTAATTCTTAATTCTTAATTCTTAATTCTTAATTCTTAATTCTTAATTCTTATAAACTTATCTTTTGAGCAATGACTAATAAGTAATGGTTAAGTATAATGGTTAACTAATAGTCAACCAGGGTGATCAGGGGTACATCAGGCAGTTGCTGACGTCCACCTAAATCCCGTAATTCGATGATAAAGCCAAGACCTACCACTTGACCGCCTGCTTGTTCTACCAGGTTGACTGTAGCTGCTGCTGTTCCTCCAGTAGCAATTAAATCATCAATAATCACAACCTGGGAGTTAGGTGTGAAAGCATCTTGATGGACTTCCAACTTGTCTGTGCCGTATTCTAGGTCATACTCAGCCGAGTATACCGGTGCTGGTAGCTTACCCGGTTTGCGCACTGGGACAAACCCAGCCCCGAGTTGGTAAGCTATAGGTGGTCCAAATATAAAACCACGAGACTCCATACCCACGACATAATCAGCCCTTACTCCTGCTTCCTGAAATTTTTGAGCTAAGGTATCGATAGTGTAGCGCAGTCCTTCTGGATTTCTCAGGAGGGTAGTGATATCCCGAAATACAATCCCTGGTTTGGGAAAGTCAGGGATATCGCGAATCAGAGATTTTAAATCCATCGGTAGGTGAAGTTAGTTATCAATCGGGTTTGAATCAAACTATAGCTTGCCATTCCCTTTCTGTAAAAGCGTACACTAGAAAGCTGAACCTTGTGTGATTCCTTGGAACAAATCTATTCAAAAGGTTTTCGCTGTAGGATAAGCGCTATTAGAGTGAATCTTTCGACGGACCGTAATGCTGACCAATAGTCCTGCTTCCCAGTCAAAGCCAATAATTTTAGATAGCCTACCTGATTTCAGGATTCCAGCTCAGGGCTGTCCACCACGAACTCGGTTGCATATTGACCTAATTTTACTAGCCATTGAAGCTCTGGAACTGGGAGGTTCTGAGGCGATGCTATTGGCGGCTAGAGAGCTGGAACTTCAGGACATTATTAAAAATCGTGTTGTCCTGTGGCGTATGCGCTCTACCAATCCCTGGCGGCGCTCTTACACACGACGTCCTTTAACTCCAGAAGAAGCTAAGGCTCTAGTGGTGATTGCTAGTCATATGGCACGCCGAATGACCGTTCTGATTAGGCAGTTGTTGACCGCTTATCAACAACTGCTGGAAAAGCAGGTGCCTCTAGAACAACATTTTCGCCTATATAAGTATTTGGAAAGGTTCCAGGCTCATTTTCGCAGCCGGATGAACCCCCGTCGCTCTAAAGTTGCTGCCTATAACTCTGAAGAAAAGTTGAATCAACTGGCAATTTCTCTATTGAGTGAGCTTCTGTTCTGTACAGGCACTTCTGGAAGACAAAGATTATGGACTAGTTTGTTTGATGGGGAATTGCCTTGAATGTTGCCGTTGCTGATTATCGCCATGCCATCAAGTATCAAGTAATAGTCAGGTGACTTATCAATTAGCCATTATCAATTACCCATTATTCATTACCCATTATCCATTACCCATTCCCTCAATGCTAGTCTAAGAGGTTGAAGGGGATTTTTCAGCAGGAACAGCCGATGACAATTCGACGCCAGTACAGTCTTCCCAACTGTACCCTTATCCTGGAGGGTTGGAGTAATAGTACCACAGGGGGTGGGTTACAGCCAGATCCCCGACCATTGCTGACAACTCTAACTAATGCGGAATGCCATTTAGGGGCTATGAACCAACCCCTCAGTGGTGGGCGGGATTTTTTTGAGGACTTGGTACATAGTGTAAGCAGCTATGCTCAGCAATTTTTGTCTAAAGTGCCTCACCCCCAACCCCATAGTGAGAAACCAGCTAAGGTGCATCTGCAGAAAGTCGAGGACAAGAATTTGCATCGACTGACACTGCTAGATACTTCTGGGTCAGGAGCAATGACCAACTCAGCTAAACCTCTCCATGTAGATTTGAACACAGTGCAGTTGTTTGACTTGGTTGAGGCGATTGACCAGTTTTTGGCTGATGGACGAACCTTACCAGATATTAGTGTTTCGTTGCAGCCCGTTTCTAAGCACTATCGCCAAGCTGAAAAACCCGTAACCGAGCGTACTGCCCCCGCTGCACTGGGCATGGCAAGTTTGGCTCTAGCTGCGATCGCATTTTTCTTTGTACCGATTCCAGAAGTACGGGAACCCGAACCTGCCCGAACAGAGGAAAATGCCAATGAAACTACTACCCCAACTGGGGAGAGTGACCCTCAGGTAACACCAACACCAACACCAAAGGGAACACCACTCTCCATCGAGGAGCTAGAAAAAGTGCTCACAACTGCACCAGAAATTACTGATCCCACAGAGTTGCGGTATATACAAAGAAGCCTGCAAAAGCGAATTTTTCGAACTTGGGGGAACCGGGAACAGTTTGCTGGGAATTTAAAATATCAGGTTAGTGTTGGCAGAGATGGCGCGATTTTAGGCTACAAACCCGTTAAGGGCACACCCTTGGATGGGGCAGAGCAAACCCCCCTACCTGAATTGCTGTACACCAAAACTACAGGCAATATTGCTACCCAAGAACCTATTGCTCAGTTTCAGGTGTTATTTAAACAAGGGGAAGACGAAGGGATTCTCGAAATCAGTCCTTGGAATGGTTATATGGGTAAGATTACCCTAGGTCCAGAAATTACTGACAGCGCTGTCATTAACGATTTGAAAGGCAAGGTGTCTCAGCAAATTCGTGACAGTTGGAATAAAACCTCCAGCTATCCTAAAGATTTAACGTATCGAGTAGCTGTGACTGAAGAGGGTATCATTGCTGATTATGAAGCAATTGATAAAGAGTCTTGGGATTACTCCCAAGAAACTCCTCTAGAACGCCTAATCAAGCCAGCAGCAGCTGGAATTGGTGGCGAAGGGACTGGGTTAGTACCCCAGAAGCCCCTTGGTCATTTTCGAGTAGTATTTAAAACTAATGGTGAGTTAGATGTTAGTCCATACAGGAGCAAGGAATAATTTCCTGTGGCTAATTGATTCTTGGCTGATATCCAATTGCGTTCTTGGTTAACCCTTAACCATTGCTTGTATCTATTCAAAACTCAACACTCAATACAACTTTTTAAAATTAAAAATCCCCCCTGGAGTAGGGGGGATTTTCAACGAAACATACTGCTGACAGAAGAGTCTTCATGAATACGCCAGATGGTTTCACCCAATAAGTTAGCCACTGAAAGCACTGTCAGCTGTGGAAACCGTTTGGCGTCCGGTAGTGGAATACTATTGGTAACAATTACTTCTTCAAACACCCCACTAGAGAGGCGCTCTACAGCTGGTGGCGAAAACACGGCATGGGTTGCACAAGCATAGACTTGGCGAGCCCCCTCTTGACGCAGTACTTTGCCAGCTTCACAAATCGTGCCAGCAGTGTCAATCATATCATCGACTAGCACCGCAGTTTTGCCCTTGACATCCCCAATCACATTCATCACTTCAGCGATATTGTGAGCTTGCCTGCGCTTGTCAATAATGGCAAGGGGGGCATCATATAGCTTTTTGGCAAAGGCTCTGGCTCTAGCCACACCACCAACGTCGGGCGAAACTACTACTAGATCAGTTAGGTGCTTAGAAGCAAGATATTGTAGCAATACTGGTGAACCGTAGACATGGTCACAGGGGATATCGAAATAACCTTGAATTTGAGCGGAGTGCAAATCCATTGCCAAAATGCGATTAGCACCAGCTCCAGTAATCAGGTTAGCCACCAGCTTGGCTGTAATGGACTCACGTCCCGCCGTTTTACGGTCTGCTCGCGCATAACCATAGTAAGGAATTACAGCAGTAACTTGCCGCGCTGAGGCTCGACGGCAAGCATCGATCATAATCAGTAACTCCATCAGGTAATCATTGACCGGATAGCAAGTCGGTTGAATGAGGTAAACATCACACCCTCTGATCGATTCTTGAATTTGGACATAGAGCTCCCCATCAGCAAATCGTTTCCGTAGCATCGGTCCCAAGTCGAGGCCTAGATAACGTGCTACTTCCTGAGAAAGGGAAACATTTGCCGAACCAGAAAATAGTCTTAAACGATTGTTAGCGGCAATCTGGGGCAGAATAGGTTGAAGCTCTAAAGTAACTGAACTGCTCACAGCAAACCCTCGAAGCTTATTTCAACGCGATCTTAACATTCTAAGAATATCCTTTTTATAATAATTTTTATAATTATTTATTTAAATTTAATTAATATTTTATTAATTTTTATAGCGTTGACCTGACAGAGGTGTTGACTAAAGACACTATATATAGTGTCTTGCTATCATACGAACCTGAGAACTCAAGCAGTTTTTTTTAAGTTTCTTACTAAAATACGAAAATTAACTATTGTACTTAATTAGAACAACTGTATATCTACTCAAGTAAGGTAGTTATTTAAGATAGTTCTACCCCAAAATAAGATAGCAATGAACATGTAGTGATGTTCTAATAAACCCGAACAACATATATAGCGGTTCTCCTATTCATTAGGTACAGAGAATTTTTTACCTATTCCCTATTTATTTACTATTCCCTATTCCCTATTTACTATTCCCTACAGCAATTACGCAATAACTATACTTGTAAGGTCTAATTCGGTATCCTACACCATAAGGGTGTTTAGAGTCTAGTTTTGGGTAAACCTTGATGTATATAGTGATCAACTTATCTGTGGCTCAACTCTGTGGCTCAACGGAACGGTTGGAATCCATCGATGGAGTTCCAAAGCAACTTGACACTCCCCGGTCTAAAGACGCGGGGATTCTTGCTTCAACGAGTCAGCTTGCTCAACCAAACCGGAGTCAGGAAGAGTAGAGGCCAATTCTCCACAAGCGTTCTGGTCTGTGACCAAGGTTCCGATGTGCCCCACCGTACCTAAGGCTCTGTTAAGGATGTTGACTGCGGCATTGTGATCCCTGTCTAATTCACAGCCACACTTACAGATGTGAGTCCTGGTTGACAGTGACTTCTTCACGACCTCGCCGCATTCAGAACAATTTTGGCTTGTATAAGCAGGATTTACTGCGACAGTTATCCTGCAAAATTTTTTACCAAAATGCTCCAACCATCTCCTAAATTGATACCAACCTGCGTCATTAATAGATTTAGCAAGACAGTGATTTTTTACTAGATTATTGACTCTTAAATCTTCATAGGCGACCAGGTCGTTAGACCGGATTACGCAACGAGCCAGTCTCTTGGCGTGTTCTTGACGTTGCCTACTTATTTTAAGATGCTGTCTGCCTAGTCTATTAATCGCTTTTTTACGATTGGATGAGCCTTTCTTCTTTCGAGAAACTTGACGTTGATATAATTTTAGCTTCTTTTCCCCAGCCCTGTAAAAACGAGGGTTAGGTTCGGTTTTGCCCCTGGAATCAGTGTAAAACTCTTTCAATCCTACATCCAGTCCCACAGTCGCATCAGCAGGATTTAATTGCTCTTTTACATCGACAGAGATGCAAAACTGAACGTAGTAACCATCAGCCCTCTTGACTATGCGAATTCGTTTGATTAACTTCTTATCAAAGCGCCACAAGTCCCATGTACCCTTGAGTTTCAGTTTTCCGATTCCTTTCTTGTCGCTAAAATTGATCGATTTTTTCTCAGGAGACAACTTCCATCCTGACTGTTTATACTCGACCGATCTACAATGCTTCTGGAATTTAGGAAAACCTTTCTTTCCAGGTACTTTCTTTTTACAATTTTCAAAGAAACGAGCGATTGATGACCATGCCCTTTCAGCCGCAGCTTGTCGAGCTGTTGAGTTCAATTCGTTGGCAAAAGGGAAATTCTTGGCCAAGGTTTTGCAATATTTATTTAAGTCGTATTTGCTTAACCCTTTATTATCCATCCACAAACGAAGACAGCTATTCCGTATAAACTGAACAGTCCGAATAGCTTTGTCTATGGCTTGATACTGTGTTTTGTTTCCGTATGCCTTGAACTCAAGTATAATCATCAGAACTCGACCTCTTCTGTTATATTATTATGCTAACATGCCTAGCACAAATTAGCAAGTATTTGTTTTTATTTTCTTCAAGGCGACTAAAGTCGCGCTTACACTTTCATCTCCGCTCGCTTTGTGGCGGAGTTTTCAGTGTTAGGCTTTCTAATAACGATATTTGTAAGGTCTGGTTGCGGATTGTACACCATAAGGGTGTTTGGAGTCTAGTGTTGGCTAAACCCTGATATATATGCTGATCAACTTATCTTTGGCTCAACTCTGTGGCTCAACGGAAGGGTTGGAATCCATCGATGGAGTTCCAAAGCAACAGAATAAAGTCTAAACTTCAAGAATATTGCTCCGGCCTCATTGTCCGTAACAAGTGATCTACCACCGATGGAACCACCGATTGCTTCTGGAACTATTCTGCAAAATCGCTACCATTTGCTCCGTGTCCTTGACCAAGGAGAATTCAATCGGACTTACCTGGTAGAGGATCAAGGGCGTTTCAATGAACCTTGTGTCCTGAAAGAATTTATTCCCCCTCAGACAGAAACTAATAATCTAGATAAGTCAAGGCAACTGTTTCAACAAGAAGCAGGTATCCTGTATAAAATTGAACACCCGCAAATTCCTCAGTTCCGAGCTACCTTTGAAGAGGAAGGACGGCTGTTTCTGGTGCGAGACTACGTAGAGGGAAAAACCTATGGTGACCTCCTAGAACAACGCAAAGCCCTTCTTAATCAAAGTGAACCTCTATCTTCTAATCCGGATCGGGAAGTGCAATCACCGCCAATGGCTAGCCCGACCAACTTGGGAGTTTTATCAGAAACGGAAGTGCGTCAGCTATTGCAGCAATCCTTGCCAGTTTTGGACTACATCCACAGCCAAGGGATTATCCACCGAGATATCACACCCGATAACATCATCATGGGGGAAACAGACAGTATACCCGTTTTGATTAATTTGGGTGTGGTACAGGAACTGGCAACTCGTCTTCAATTGCCAGATACTCCCACACCAACAACTAGTATTGGCAAAAGCGGTTACGCTCCCAGGGAGCAAATTCAGACCGGTCAGGTGTATCCGAGTAGTGACCTCTATTCCCTAGCAGTGACTGCGATAGTGCTCCTGACTGGGAAAGAACCAGAAGAACTTGTCGATGATGCTAATCTGACTTGGAACTGGCGTCCCTGGGCTAGGGTTAGCGATGAGTTAGCTGAGATATTAAATCGGATGCTTAGTGATCAACCAAGCGATCGCTACCAATCCGCTAGGGAAGTCTTGTATGCCTTTCAAGCTTCTGGGTTAACTCCGCAACTGCCAAAGCGCAAGCCAATACCTGGCACAACGGTGGCATCAGCTCAAGGTGGGACACCCAGGGAGGCCAGAGGTGGAGAACCGAGTGAACCGGTGATGTCTCAAGCCACGGGTAACTCTATCTGGAATAGTCCTTGGCCGTTGCTTGGGATAGCTACAGGACTAGCAGCGCTGGCAGGAATAGGCTCTTGGGTATGGGTGAGCAATGTTAATCAGCAGGACACTGGGAAATCCCCTAGTCCTAAGGTGTCAGTGAGTCCTAGTCCTAGTCCTAGTCCGACTCCTACTCCTAGACCTAGCGCTAGTCCAACCCTGAGTAAGCCTCAAATCTACAGTCAGCGTCTAGAGCTTTCTGCTGGTAAAACCCTTTCAAAATCCAGCAATTTAAAGGCTAATCACACTATTAACTACATTATCGAGGGTAAACAAGACCAAACCCTCAAGGCATATCTCAGTGATGAAGGGGTTTTGATGACTGTGCTTGGCCCGGACGGAAAACCAGTGGACAATCGAGCTCAGCGGGTGCGGCAATGGCAAGGGAAATTTCTGTTCACCGGCAACTACACGATTCAACTGAGTCCAGTTAAGGGTCTACCGGATAGCGATTATCAGCTAGGATTAAAGTTAACAGAAGCACCGAAGCCGAAACCAGAACCTAAACCAACTGCTGAGTATAAGATAAAACGGGTCAATTTGTTACAGGGAACCAAGCGTTTGCGGCTACTGGGTCGCACTAGCCCCCAGAAGATTCAGCGCTACTTGGTGAAGGCTAAACAGGGTCAGCAATTGAAGCTAGAGGTTATTGAAAGTGATGTGGCTTTAACTATCCGCTATCCCAATGGGAAGTTAGTGGCAAAGGCTTCAGGGGTGCAACGGTGGCAAGGTAAGCTGCCTATTGCTGGTGAGTATATAGTAGATGTAATCGCTAAACAGGAAAGAAACTTTGCTGTAGATATTAGCCTTACTGACTGAAAGTGAGTCAATCTTGAACGTATTACTAATTACTGGCACCAATACAGAGATCGGCAAAACGGTTTTGACTTCTGTGATCGCTGCTTATTGGCAGACTTACCGTCCTCAAGAGAGTCTGGGGATATTCAAGCCGATTCAAACCGGAATTGGCGATCGCGAAATTTACCACCAACTATTTGACTTGGGTCAAACCCTGGAGGAGATCACACCCGTGGAGTTTAAAACCCCTGCAGCACCACCAGTTGCTGCAGATCTAGAAGGACGAGAGGTTGACCTCGAAAAGGTCTGGCAAGGCTTCGTTAGTCTGCGCAGTCAGCGGGATGTGGTGTTGGTGGAAGCTTTGGGAGGACTAGGTTCACCGGTGACTCATGAACTGATTGTGGCAGATTTGGCAAGGGATTGGCGATTGCCAACGGTATTGGTTGCGCCGGTAGAATTAGGAGCGATCGCACAAGTGGTTGCTAATGTTGCCCTGGCACGCTCATCACGAGTTGACCTCAAAGGCATTGTCCTCAATTGCGTCCAATCTCGTACCTCCGAAGAAATTAATCAGTTGGCTCCGATTAGCTTAATCGAGAGTCTAACCAATGTTAAGGTTTTGGGGATTTTACCTCATCTATCTGACCCAATGGACTACTCGAAACTAGCTCAAGTGGGTTCAAATTTGGATGTCAGTGGTTGGTGAAGCATCATAGTAAATGTGAGGGGAAACGGTAAAAAAGGTTAAACTATGCGATCGCGGACGATTCGAGAAGGCTCCGTTGGCTTATTGATAGTAGCAGGACTTGCTGTTTTCGGTGGACTTGTTGTATGGATTAGTGGGATTAGCTTCGGTCGAAAGAGCTATAAATTTATTGTCAATTTTGGCAACGCTGCTGGGATGCAAGTGGGGGCATCAGTTAGCTATCGCGGTGTCCAAGTTGGGAGAATCACTAACATTGAACCCGGTACTAATGGGGTCAATGTCACCGTTGAAATTGATGACCCTGGATTGTTAATCCCCCGCAAAGTCCAGGTTGAAGCTAATCAATCGGGTTTAATTGGTGCTACCAATGTGGATATCATGCCCCTAGGACAATTACCTGCAACTGCTCAAAGTCTTACACCCTTCGGAGCACAATGTAATTCTTCCCTAGTTATTTGTGAAGAAGATCAGATTAATGGTGATGTGGGTTCCACCTTTGCTGACCTCCTACGGAACGGAAATCGCATTGCTGAACTCTTCGGTGATCCAGCCTTTTTTGACAAAATCAATAGTCTTGCGGAAAATGCCTCCAATGCCGCCAGAGACGTGTCAGAACTTAGCAAAGAGATGACCCAGTTGTCCCGGATAGTGCGGCAAGAGGTAGCAGGCTTGTCCAACGCAACGAATGCTGTGACCAGTGCTGCCAATCAAACATCTAGTCTAATTGGGTTGGCAACCAGTAGCATTTCTAGTACGTCTGAGCAATACAGCCAAACGGCAAGGGAACTAAATCAGTTGATTACCTCTGCCAATCAACTATTGGTCAGCAATCGGGGAAATTTGGTGACCACCTTGGATAGCATCTCTCAGGCCAGTCAAGATCTGCGTGTATTGACCAGCAACTTAACTATTACCGCGAATCAGGTTAACTCAGCGGTTTATCAAACGGATGTATCACAGATGCTGCGGAACTTAGAAAACCTATCGGCTAATGCTGCCCAAGCATCTGCTAACTTACGTAATGTTTCCAATACTCTCAACAGTCCTACTAATTTACTGGTATTACAACAAACCCTAGACTCAGCACGAGTTACCTTTGAAAATGCCCAAAAGATTACCGCTGACCTAGATGATCTGACTGGGGATCCAGCTTTTCGCCGCAATGTCAAGGATTTAGTTAATGGACTCAGCGGCTTAGTGTCTTCTACCGAGCAGCTGCAACAGCAGGCTTTGATATCTCAACAACTGGAAGCTCTCAATACTGCTATAGACACCGCCTCGTCTAATGATCCTGCTAAAACCGTTTCCATCCCTAAGTCCCCCCCTAAGATCGATCCACCTCAGATCGATCCAATAGCTCCAGCTGATCAGAAGCTTCAACCGAATCAAGAAAAACAGATGTTTAAGCTTTTACCCCCAGCCCCTAGGAAATCGGTTAAATGAAATGAATTTAGTAAAGGGAGCAGGGAGCAGGGAGCAGGGAACAGGGAACAGTGGCAAGAGGCCGTATTCAGTAAATTTTGTTAGTTGAAGAGCCTAATTTTTCTGTCTTGATGCAGTCGCTCATGGGGGAGACCCCCGCAGGTCGGCGCTGCCTCCCCAAGACCGTAATGGTGCGTTTGACCCGTAATTAAATTCGCCACGGGTCGCACCTCTGCATCGCTTTTACAGTAAGCTTTCTGAGTTTTTTAAGTGGAAATTTATCATAAAAGGCTTGTGACAGTACTGAAAAACCAAAATGATTTTTTACCACTCCCTACTCCCTACTCCCTACTCCCTACTCCCTACTCCCTACTCCCTACTCCCTACTCCCTATTCGCGACTTCAGCAAAGAAGTCTTAAGTCCAGTCATCTTGGCTTCCAGAACTGTTGTCTCGTCTATACGCAAGACCCTCTTGATGAATCTGAAGGGTTTTCTCAAAAAGCTGTTGTTCTGTCAGTTGCCATCGCTGGAGCAGTAAATCCAAGTCCCTTTGAATCGCTCTAGCACCGGGAAAGCTGTCATAGCGAATCCGCAGTCGGGCTAATTCCGCCAAGTTGTATTCATTGGGTTGTTGTTGTAAAAGACGGTTAACTATTTCGCGATCGCGTTTTTCCTGAGGATGTTGCTGGTCTTGATTTCCTTCCATCTCAGTCAAGGCTTCCATGCTTGCTTGAACATCAATAATTAGTTATAGCAAAGGGAATCGGGAATCGGGAATCGGGAATCGGGAATCGGGGTAAGAGTGTGGGGATATAGGGGAGAATTAATACTGAGATTTTGCACGATTATACAACTACTTAAAAATCGTAAAACTATGCTTTTAATTAATAATTTATAGTTTTTTTTAGACTTAACTTTTTGTTGATATTAAATCTTGCTGCAGTACAAATAGACTTAATATCGTAAGTCATAAAAATAAATTTAAGTACTGAAAAAATCAAATATTATTACTGTTACCTGTTCCTTCTTTTCCCCTCCTGGGAGGGGTTAGGGGTGGGTTCCTGTTGCCTTTGCTAAAGCTGCAAGCTCTGAGTTTATCACAGTTGTTACTCTGAGCAAAAGTGCTGGGAAATCTAAGACTGAGACTAATCGGTCAGGTCTATCTATGAAATGCGTACGCTTCCCCTTTGCCCACAAAACTAATCCCTTATCTAGCAAGCACTACAACACTAATTACCTCATCGCAAGTCGAACCAGAGATACCATTTCACTAATGCAATTAGGCTTAGTGGCATTGCTCGAAGTTAGTAGTCTATGGTTATTACTCGCCTTACCCACTATCGCTCAAATTACCCCAGATAGTACCTTGGGGGATGAAAATTCTCAGGTTACTCCCAATCAGACTATCCGTGGTGCAGTAGCTGATTTAATTGAAGGGGGAGCAATACGAGATAGTAACCTCTTCCACAGTTTTTTAGAATTTAATGTTGGTAATGGTCAACGAGTCTATTTTGCTAATCCCGATGGCATTACCAATATTTTGACTCGTGTCACTGGTAGCAACCTCTCTCAAATTCTGGGGACTTTGGGAGTAAACGGTAGCGCTAATTTATTCTTGCTGAATCCTAATGGTATTGCATTTGGATCTAATGCGAGCTTAGATGTAGCAGGCTCCTTTTTCGCTAGCACTGCTGATAGTGCAATATTTGACAATGATTTCAACTTTAGCGCTAGTGATCCAAATGCTCCACCATTGTTAACCATTAATATTCCCATGGGTTTGCAATATGGTATGGTAGCAATCCTGGCTCAGTCAACGTGATAGGAGCTACTTTAGGCATCGACACTGGGCAAACCATGGCTTTACTTGGGGGTGAAGTTAACCTCAATGGTGCCACCGTTGAAGTGCCAGGGAAGTGGAATTAGGAGGATTATCTAATCCAGGAACCGTTACGCTCAATGGTGCGACATCCGTTAGTTTTCCCGATGGAGTCCAACGAGCTGATGTTTCGTTGACTAACGGTAGCTTGGTAGATGTGACCTCAGTAAATGGCGGAACTATTGCCATCAATGGTGCGAATTTCGACATGTCTCAATCCACTTTACAAGCTGGATTGACTTCAGGGACATCGATACCAGATGCAGTAGCTGGCAACATTACCATTAACGCTAGAGGCAATACCAATCTTATTGACAAGAGTTTGATTGCTAATGATTTACTAACCTCAGCCATCGGCAATGGCGGAAACATTCAGCTAACCACTAGCGCTCTTACCATCACTGGTGGCTCAAGAATTCAAACCGTTACCAATAGCAATGGGGCATCAGGAGATATTGAGATTAATGCCAATGGTGCCATTGATATCTCCGGTTTTACTGAGGATGGGTTATTTAGCGGGATTCTGACTCGTTCCGCTGCTGACACTAGTGGCTTTGGAGGCAACATTACCATTAACAATGCCCAAGGGTCACTGAATCTAGCTAATCGGGGATTTATCGGTACAGTTACGCGGACTAGTAGTAATGGCGGTGCGATCGCACTCAATCTCAATAACTTAGTCTTGGAAACTGGTGGACAAATTATCACTGCTACCACCAACATCGGAAATGCTGGAGATATCACCATTAACGCTAGCGAAAGCGTCACCATATCTGGGGAAAGTCGGGATTTTGTCCCTAATCCTTTCTTAGACTTAGACACCTTTGACTTAAATCCTCTAGAGTTTATTACTGAACCGAATCCCAACGTAGCTGAATCCGGACCATTGGGAATTCCCTATGTTTCCATTGAACGGACTCCAGAACAGATTATTAATGGCACCACCGTATTGGGTGCAGCGGAAAATCAAGTTGATTACTTTTCCTTCAGTATCACGAATGGCAACAGTCGAGCTATTTTCGACATTGACAATGGCTTTACAGGGGAAGACGGCAACGTAGATACCAAGATTTTCCTGTTTAATCAAGGTACAGGAGAATTATTAGAAGTCAATGACGATTCTCAAGCTGCTGATGGTGCTGGTGGCAGTAGAGAAGTCTTTGGCAGTTTCAGCACAGACTCCTTAATTGAGACCACCATCACTGAGCCAGGGGTTTACTTACTCGGAGTTGGTGCCTTCCCCTCTGATGCTAGTAATAATGAATTGATCGAGGGTGCAACCCCAGAAGTGGGGGACACTTACACCCTGCAAGTGTCTCTAGAAAACCTGGGCACGGAGGGAGTCTCGTTACCGGAAGACCCCTTCAATCGGGCTAACTTTAATCTTAATGTGGAAGCCAGGAGCGGCTTATTCTCGGAATCGACAGGTACAGGCCATGGTGGCAGCTTAACAATTAATACTGACAAATTGATACTGAACAATGGTGGCAGAATTTCCACCGATGCCTTTGATGCTGGTGATGGTGGCAATATTACTTTAAATGTTGGCTCATTGCTGGAAGTGAATAATGCATCAACGTTAATCTCAAGCATTGCCCGGGATAGTGGAAATGCCGGTAACCTAGTAATTGATACCAAACAATTACAGCTGAACGGGGGTATTGTAAGTACCGACACCTTTAGCTCCGGTAATGCTGGTGAGATTACCATTACCGCCACAGAATCTGTGATGCTCTCAGGTACAACCGTTGAAGAGCGTGGGCGCATCGATAGCAACGCCAGACCTGGAGCAATTGGAAATGCAGGGAGAGTGGTTGTTGAAACTCGAGTTTTGCAGTTGCGTGATGGCGCTCAAATCCGCTCGATTAATCGGGGGAATAATATGGATGGGGGCAGTGTAACCGTTAGAGCTAAGGAAGTCTCAGCCATTGGTACCTCACCTGATGGTATATTTCCCAGCGCTTTGGTTACAGCTACACTCGTCGGCACCGGCCCTGGCGGCAATTTAACCATTGAAACTGAGCGTTTGCTGGTCAGTGATGAAGCCGCATTGTCCTCTTCTACCCGTGGAGCTGGGGATGCTGGCACTATTACCATTCGGGCAACTGAGCTAGAGGTCAGTGATGGTGGAGAGGTGATTGCTTCTAGCTTAGGGGATGGTGAAGCTGGGGATATCTTCCTCCAAGTTAATGACATAGAAGTCACTGGGATTTCAGAGGATGGTCAGTTTCCTAGTCGGATTGCGGCCTTCTCTGAGGAAAACTCAGCTGCCGGTTCGGTGACCATTACCAGCAACAACTTGAGAGTTCGTGATCGTGCCGAAATTTCCGTCAGTGCTCGTGGTAATGGGGATAATGCCAAGGCCGGTAATCTCGACATTACGGCCTCCTCGATTGTATTAGATCAAGCTACCCTTTCTGCTGAAGTCAATGCTGGGGATAACGGCAATATTAATCTGGATTCCCAGCTAATCTTGATGCGCGATCGCAGTAACATCACTACCAATGCCGAAGGTGATGCCACTGGCGGTAACATTACTATTGATACTGACTTGCTAGTTGCCTTAGACAATAGCGATATCACCGCCAATGCTGAAGATAGCTTTGGGGGACGAGTGATTATCAATGCTTTAGGCATCTTTGGTACTGAATTTAGAGAACAACAAACTCCAGATAGTGATATTACCGCCTCTTCCCAACTGGGAGCTTCCTTTAGCGGTACTGTCGAAATTAATGCACCTTCGGATGACCCTAGCGCAGGATTATTCCAGCTACCGGAAAATTTTGTTAATCTCAAACTCCTAGTTGCCACTGGTTGCGGTACCTCGGATGGCAATCAATTTACCCAATTTGGCCGGGGTGGTTTACCCACAGACCCCACTAAACCGCTTCGGGGTGAAACCCTGTGGGTGGATTTACGTCCATTACCTCGCCACAGCGCTCGCCGCCGGAAAAATCCTATCTTACCTTCCAATGCTTCTAATGCAGGTAACTGGCGTCGGTCTAGAGTTATTGAAGCTAATCGATGGATTATTAATAACGACGGAGTGGTCGAGTTAGTGGCTGATTCACCTCAGTCGAGTCCCTTCATTTCCTGGTTTTCACCTTATTATTGCGTACGGTAACAGCATTTGGGCAATAACTCTAGTTTTCTCTACGTTTAGGCTTTCTTAATCATTCACCTTACTAATGATCATCCCATTGCTATTTTTTTTAACTAGGCCGATAAGTGTTACAAATGGTTAACCAGTATTTAATATCTGTGAGTAGTTTTTCTAGAATTAAATTATAGAACCCTATCACATTGAGTAGCATCTTACTACGGCACTGACTACACCACTGACTACAAGAAACTATTCACTCAACGTCTTCAATGTCAGGGATTATAGCTCAAGCGCGAACCTCAGTATCTTACACATCTTCCCTATCTTTACTAGACAAGGGCAACCCTTAATTTATTTTCTGCAAGTACTTAAATTCCATATCTTCGAGCCCCCATCTGAATAATTTTAAGAGGCGAGGAAAAACTAATCATGGCTTACAAAAAAATTCTGGTAGCAATCGACCGCTCATCCCAAGCAGAAGCAGTGTTTGAAAACGCCCTAGACCTAGCCGAAAAGGAACAGAGTACTCTGATGCTAGTACACTTCCTTAACTGGGAACGTCAGGAAATGATGACTCCTTACGTAGGTCTTGGCACCATAGCTGATGTAGACCTCTATGGTAGTCTGCGAAAGGTTCACCAAGAAAATCTGCAAATACACGTTGAGGAAAACAAAGAGTGGCTTAGGAGTTATGCTCAACAGGCCAATAATCATGGTATCGCTGCCGAAGTATCTTGTCAATTGGCAGATCCGAGTGTAGGAATTTGTGATCTAGCCCAAAAGTGGGGTGCGGATTTAATTGTTCTAGGTCGTCGAGGGCTTGGGGGTTTAAAAGAAATGGTACTCGGGAGTGTCAGTAACTATGTTGTTCACCATGCTCCTTGCTCAGTGTTGGTAGTTCAAGGGGTAGCAACCCCAAGCATTGAGTTAACCACTACAGCCACTCCAGTAACTACAGATACAAAGTAGAGATTGAGCAAAGCTCACGCTTTGCGATTGAGCAAAGCTCACGCTTTGCGACCGACAGGCTTAACATTCTAGCGATGCAGCGCGGTCTTGGGGAGCCAGTGCGGTCTTGGGGAGGCAGCGCGGTCTTGGGGGTTTCCCCCATGAGCGACTGCCGTGGTTCCCCCGCAGACGAAACCTGATTACGTTGAGCCTTTATGGTTGGTAGGCTATGCAGATGCATGGGTTTTAACTTATTGATTAGCGATGCAGCGCGGTCTTGGGGGTTTCCCCCATGAGCGACTGCATCAAGACAAGGCGAGCCTGTCTTACGGTAACTATCGCCTTTGGCGACGCTTGGCCGTAGGCCACGCCAAAGGCGAACGCGAACAAACCATGAGCAACTGGCGTGGTTTCCCCCACTCGCGCTTTGCATCAAGAAGGCTTTAGGAATTATGCATTTTTTACATAGATGGATCAAATAGACTGATTCATCACTAATCATTTCACTAATCTTTCTTACTTCCACCAGAAGTCTAGTCTCTTTTTGAGAGCAGGAATTCCACAATAACTCTACTTGTAGGGTGCGTTATTAACGCACCCTACTACTTATAGGTTTTGGTTATAGGTTTTGGAGTCCAGTTTTGTGTAAGTTGTGGGAGTTATTTCTCCAGGATTTTCTCAACAACTGTGGCTTATTGATGTTAGTTTGCTTGTATAGCAATCCCTGTAGGAATTGTAAAAATTTTGATCCCAAGTTCCCTGTTCCCAGATCCGCTGTTCCCTGTTCCCTTTGCTATACCCATACTTATGCATTTTTGTCAATGCTGAGGTGATAATTAGATCTAGAGGTTACCACCTGCCATCAGAAGAAGTATCTATGATGCCGGTAGGTATTTGGCATTTTGGCAGTAATTTTACTTCGACTGGAGATAATATGCAGCTTTTACGTTGAGTTTAGTGTTTTTACTGTTTCACTGAGGCTCAGAGGTCGGTGACAATCGAACTCAAAGTGCTTAGGATGGAAATTTCGTCAGGGGGAGTAACATCATTATTATTGGTAACGCCCACTTTATTAAAACGGTCGTTGACTTATATCAGGTCATGATCGGAACTTCGACCCAGCTAAAATCCGGCATCGTCTTCTGTGAAGCATCTGGATCATAATTGATCCGAGCTACAGGAAATGATCCAACGCTTAAATCTAATCCAACTCAGAATCCTCAAGGGATTCAGCTTTGCTCACGCTGTGGGAGCGCATCTGGACATAGCTTCGTGATTGTACTCAAAGAAGCATACCCATTCAACTTCTTGAATGCCATCCAGCAGTGCCCAGAAGTCTGCCCTATCCATTGCTCAACCGCCAATCCAGTACAGGAGATTGTAGCTGAAATGCAACAGATGAAGGGCTAAGGGGGTAAGGGGGTAATTTTTAGCGGTCAGGTATTTCCGTGCCTGTTGCACCAGAGACGAAAAATAATGGTATTGAGAAATTTATTACTATTTTACTCAGGTTTTTTACCATATAGCAACTGCCAGGAAATTTATGTCAAATAAACTACAAATGCCAGGAAAATTATGTCAAATAAACTACAAAAATCTGGTGAGATAAGCCAAAGCCTGGAAATTCACTAAAACTCATCCCCTTGTTTATATCTATAAAAAATTTAAATCATTTCTGACTTATACTTAATCATTTCTGATTTCTAGTTAAACAACATCTGTGTTGTATATAAAATAAAGTAAAGAAAGATGACCTCCTTTGAGGAAAATTTTCTAAACTAGTAGTATCAGCCCCGATAGAGTTGATAGCTCAATGAAGGGGAGAAACGAATTGCTAGGCTAGAGTTAAGACAATGGCATATTCGTGGACGTTGTCATAAGGTGAGGTTGTCATAAGGTGACGTTGTCTGCCGAACAGGCTAAGCCTTGAGTTAATGCTAGTTCAGCAACTGCCACAACTTCAGGTGCTTCATCGGACTTTTCACAATCCCATTGAACAATCCCATTGAGGCAGAAAACCATCTGTACTCCCCTTGGAAGTCAAGCTTAGGAGAAGCATCATATGGTCATCACTGCTCCAGAAAAAGCCCAACCATCTGCCAAAGACAAAGCCTTCGTCCTCTGGTTTGAGGAAGTTGGGATTGCCGATATCCCCCTAGTGGGGGGAAAGAATGCCTCTTTGGGGGAAATGATCCGACAACTGACACCAGTAGGAGTGAGAGTCCCCACTGGCTTCGCTACCACAGCCTATGCCTATCGATATTTTATTGAGAAAGCTGGGTTAGAAGCCAAGCTGCGCCAGGGATTCTCTGACCTGGATGTGGAAGATGTCAATAACTTGCGACAACGGGGGATGCAAGCGAGAAGCTTAATTCTCAATACGCCATTCCCAAAAGAACTAGCCAATGCGATCGCGTTGGCATACCAACAACTATGCCAACGCTATGGGAATGATCCCCAGGAATTCTGTGAGCAGTTTGACCCAGAATATCGGGACACTTGCCTACAGTCAAATTACAATACAGATGTAGCAGTTCGTTCCAGTGCCACCGCTGAGGACTTACCTGATGCTAGCTTTGCTGGTCAACAGGAAACCTATCTCAACGTCCACGGAATAAAAGGGGTTGAGCAAGCCTGTCACAAATGCTTTGCCTCCCTTTTTACCAACCGCGCCATCTCCTATCGAACTGTTAAAGGCTTTGACCATTTTGATGTTGCTCTGTCTGTCGGTGTCCAGAAAATGGTGCGCTCAGACCTAGCGTCGTCTGGTGTGATGTTCTCCATCGACACCGAAACCGGATTTAAAAATGCCGCTTTAGTAACAGCAGCTTACGGTTTGGGTGAAAACGTTGTCCAAGGAGCAGTCAACCCTGATGAATACCTAGTGTTCAAGCCGACTCTCCAAGATGGCTATCGCCCTATCCTAGACAAACGTCTAGGCAGCAAAGAAGTCAAAATGGTCTATGATGACGGCGGGAAACTGACGAAAAATATATCAGTGCCGCCATCAGAACGGGGAAAATACGCGATCAATGATGAGGAAATTTTCACCCTAGCCAAGTGGGCTAGCATCATTGAAGAGCACTATTCCCAGGTACGGGGTAGCTACACCCCCATGGACATTGAATGGGCGAAAGACGGGAAAACCGGTGAACTCTTTATTGTTCAAGCCCGTCCGGAAACTGTACAATCCCAGAAATCTGCCAATGTTATTTGTCATTATCAACTCAAAGGCGATGTAGAGACATTGCAGGCAACGTCTGTGCTAGTCACCGGTCGCGCCGTCGGTGAAATGATTGGTCAAGGCAAAGCAAGGGTAATTCTGGATGTCAACAAGATTGACCGTTTCCAAGCCAAAGAGGTATTGGTCACGGACAAGACAGATCCGGATTGGGAACCTATCATGAAGAGAGCGAGTGCTATCGTCACTAACCAAGGAGGCCGCACTTGTCACGCTGCCATCATTGCCCGTGAGATGGGTATCCCCGCGATTGTGGGTTGTGGCAATGCCACTAACCAGTTGAAGACAGGCCAACCAGTGACAGTTTCCTGTGCAGAAGGAGATGAAGGCAAGGTTTATCAAGGGTTAGTGCCCTTTGAGGTGCAAGAAACACCCCTTGACAACCTACCGCGCACCCGCACCAAAATCATGATGAATGTGGGTAACCCAGAGAAAGCCTTTAGTCTGTCTTTTCTTCCCTGCGATGGGGTGGGGTTAGCCCGGTTTGAGTTCATCATTGCCAATCACATTAAGGCACACCCGATGGCGTTGATTCACTTCGATAAACTCGAAGATCCATCGGTCAAGGAAGAAATTGCTCAGCTGACAGCATTGTATGACCATAAACCTGACTTCTTTGTGGATAAACTAGCCAACGGGATTAGCATCATCGCTGCTGCTTTCTATCCCAAACCAGTTATCGTCAGGATGTCAGATTTCAAGAGTAACGAATACGCCAATCTCTTAGGGGGTAAACAGTTTGAACCCAAAGAAGAGAACCCGATGCTAGGATGGCGAGGGGCGTCTCGTTACTGTGATGAAATCTACCGGGAAGCCTATGGTTTGGAATGTAAGGCACTCAAACGGGTACGGGATGAGATGGGACTCACAAACGTTATCCCCATGATTCCCTTCTGTCGCACTCCTGATGAAGGTCGCCGGGTGCTGGCGGAAATGGAAAAACATGGCTTGAAGCGGGGGGAGAATGGGTTAGAAGTCTATGTGATGTGTGAAATCCCCAGTAACGTCATCCTAGCCGACGAGTATAGCCAAATCTTTGACGGCTTCTCCATCGGTTCTAATGACCTCACTCAATTAACCTTAGGATTAGACCGTGACTCTGCTTTAGTTGCCCATATCTTTGATGAACGTAACGAAGCAGTTAAACAAATGGTGCGGATGGTGATAGAAAAAGCCAAGAAAAATGGCCGCAAGATTGGTATTTGTGGTCAAGCACCAAGTGACTATCCGGAATTTGCCTGCTTCTTAGTGGAGTTGGGAATTGATTCCATCAGCTTGAACCCTGACTCGGTACTCAAGACACTTCTGGATATCGCCAAGGTAGAAGGAGTAAATTAGTGTCCCGGTGTTAGGTGTTAAGAGGGTTATGTGTTAATAAATTTACATTACACCTAACCAAACACCTCAAGGTTTTCCCCCATGGAGATGACTTGAATCTCGTCGCATTTAGGAGCAAGTTGCAAGTAGCTTCTAGCTTCAAAACGTCTCCGGTGCCCTTGACCCATTAAGAATTAAATTCGCCACGGGTCGCACCGCAAAGATGCCAAGTTTGGTGATTGATGTCGCCGAGTTCTTGATCAACAATCGCAGATGACCTGGGAGGAAGGATGAGTTAATAGCCAAAAATTCTCATGTAATTCAAAATCAAAAATTACATTACAAAACTTTAAGATACGCCAAGGGCCTAGGGATTAACTTGCCCCAAACCATAGAAAAACCTTGGCTAACCATAAACTTGACGTTTTTTAAGAAATATAAAATAGGAGGAATTGGGGATGATAGCTCCAGAGAAATATAAATAAAATCTAAAGATTATAAAATAAATCAAGAATGGGTAATTAAATAGAACAAATTCTACCATTTTTGATTTTCCCAACTCTATCAAATGTAGATGAGCTGAAATCACTAGTTCTCTTGCTGTCAGCTCAAGTAAAAAACCATGGTAGCCATAACTATGGGTGAAACCACCCGTAATAGCTACTAGCTAGATGTCTTCAGGCTTGTGGTATCGCTAATCGTAAGAGCAAAAGTCTGAAA